>NZ_CP081005.1 GCF_022317005.1 Mycobacterium sp. IDR2000157661 | reverse complement strand
GACCGATCCCTACCTGCGGCGCGCGTTGCGGGAGGTAGCGGACGGGCTCAAGGTCGGGCGCTTACCGGCCCGCGTCGTCAGCGATCCCGCGCTACACACGATCGAGATGGAGCGGATCTTCGGGCGCGCCTGGGTGTTTCTCGGACACGAGTCGGAGTTGGCCAAGTCCGGCGACTTCGTCGTGCGGCACATCGGGGCCGATTCGGTGATCGTTTGCCGGGACAACTCCGGCCGCATCCAGGCGCTGTCCAATTCTTGTCGCCACCGTGGTGCGCTCGTGTGCCGCGCTGAGATGGGAAACACCGCGCACTTCCAATGCCCGTACCACGGCTGGGTGTACAGCAACACCGGAGAGCTCGTCGGCGTGCCGGCGATGAGGGAGGCCTATCCCGGCGGCTTCGACAAGTCGCAGTGGGGATTACGTCACATCCCCCATGTCGACTCGTACGCCGGATTCATCTTCGGCAGCGTCGATCCGAAGGCGCCGAGCCTGACCGAATACCTCGGCGACACGACGTTCTACCTCGACCTCATTGCGAAGAAGACAGCGGGCGGTCTGGAGGTGATAGGGGCACCGCATCGATGGGTGATGTCAGCGAACTGGAAGACAGCCGCCGACAATTTTGTCGGCGACTCCTACCACACCCTCTTTGCTCACCGCTCGATGGTCGAGCTAGGCATGGCGCCCGGTGACCCAAACTTCGCGAGCGCACCAGCGGAGATCTCGCTGCAGAACGGCCACGGCGTCGGCGTACTCGGCTTTCCGCCCACGCTCGCCGATTTTCCCGAGTACGAGGGATACCCCGACGAAGTCGTCGACCAGATGGCGACGTCCTACCCGTCGCCGGCACACAAGGACATGATGCGACGCTCAGCCTTTATTCACGGCACCGTGTTCCCGAATTTGTCGTTCATCAACGTGACCATCGCGCCGGACCACATGTCGCCCCCTACCCCCTTCATCACGTTCCGGGTATGGCATCCGCTCTCCCATGATCGGATGGAGATCCTCTCCTGGTTCCTGGTCGAACGCGATGCTCCGGAATGGTTGCGCGATGCGTCCCAGGCGTCCTACGTCAACAACTTCGGCCCAGGTGGGGTTTTCGAACAGGACGACGCCGAGGCATGGAAGGCCATCACCGAATCTGTCCAGGGCCCGTTCGCCGGTGCAGGCCTGCTGAACTACGAAATGGGCATGGACTTGACTCCGCTCACCGACTGGCCAGGGCCGGGAGAGGCCCTCCCGAGCGGGTACGCCGAGCAGAATCAGCGGCGGTTTTGGGGGAGATGGCTGGAATATATGGGTCAGCCTCCCGCATTCGGCGGGCGTGCTTGATGAAGCTTCTGCCCAGGCTGTGCGCGAAGTGCGCCCGTTCACCAATCGGCGCCGCGTGAGTGCCGTGAAGGCGGGGGACCGCCGGGTCGCAATTGTCACTGCCGCCGCCGCGGGAATCGGTAAGGCGATCGCCCTGCGGTGGTGCCGCGAAGGTGGGCGCTGTGTCATGGCCGACAGCGACGGCGAGGGCCTCGATGCGGCCGTGCATGAATTGGCCGAGTCCGGCGCGGCGGTTTGCGGCGTCGCCGGCGACGTTTGCCTCAGCGATGTTGCCAACAGTGTCGTCGAACGGGCGCTGACCGAGTTCGGGCGGCTCGACACACTGTTCAACGTCGTCGGCGGGAGCCTGGCTCGCAACGTGGAGGAGATCAGCGAGGAGCAGTGGCGCAGCCAGATCGACATGAACCTCGGCAGTGTCTTTCAGATGTCCAAACCCGTCATCCCGCTCCTGCGCCAGGGTGGCGGCGGGTCGATCGTCAACGTCGCGTCGACGGCCGGGATCCTCGCCGAGAACAGGTGCTCCGCCTACAGCGCAAGCAAAGGCGGGGTCGTGCTGCTCACGAAGAACATGGCCCTCGACTTCGCCCGCGACAACATCCGCGTGAACGCGATCGCCCCCGGGGGCACCCGCACGCCGAGGATCGAACGGTTCCTGGCCGAGCACCCCGAACACGCCTCGATGATGGTGGACCTCTGCGCGATGCAGCGTTTCGCAGGGCCAGACGAGATCGCGGCGCCGGCTGTGTTTCTTGCCTCGCCCGAGGCGTCCTACATCACCGGTGCCGTACTGCCGGTCGACGGAGGCATGACCGCCGGCGTCACTTTCCGGGCGTTCGAGGCGGTATGAGCATGATCCCCAACCGCTGGAATCGGCACCGGACCCACGAAAGCACCGCGAGCTGAGATGGAAGCGATCGTTCTCAACGGCACCAACGACGTCGGTCTGACGTCGGTGCCAGACCCGGCGCCGCAGGACGGTGAGGTCATCATCGAAGTGGCGGCGACAGGGCTGTGTGGAACTGACCTCCACGAGTATGTCGCGGGGCCCACCTTCTCGCAGCCGCCGGTGGTGCTCGGTCACGAGGTCTCGGGCCGGATCGTGGAGGTCGGAGCGGGCGTCGACCAATCCCGCATCGGGGAGGGCGCCGCGGTGATCCCGATGGATTTCTGCGGGAGCTGCCACTACTGCCACCGGTCGCTCTACCACTTGTGCCAGCGCCCAGGATGGATCGGCTTCACCCGAAACGGAGGCCTCGCGAACTACGTCGCAGTGCCCTCTCGGCTCGCAGTCCGAGTGCCGGACGTGGTGGACCTCGAGGAGGCGGCCCTGACCGAGCCGACGGCGGTGGCGTTCCACGCGGTGCGGCGAGCGGAACTGCTCCTCGGCGAAACGGTGATGGTCCTCGGTGCCGGGGCACTCGGGCTCACCGTGATCCAGTGCGCACGCGCGGCCGGAGCTGCGCGAATCTTCGTCACGGAACCAAGCGGCGTGCGGGCCAGCCTGGCGCGCGACCTCGGCGCCACGTTGGTGCTCGATCCGCATGACCCGGGGACCACCGCGTGCATCCTGGAGGAGACCCGCGGCGTAGGGGTGGACGTGGTCTTCCATGTGGCGGGCAGCGCGGAGGCGTTCACACAGGGCCTGGACTGCCTCCGCAAACAGGGCCGTTTCATGGAGATGTCGTCGTGGGCCGGCGCGGCCTCGCTCAATGTCAACCGCCATCTGCTCAAGGAGATTCAGCTCCGGATGGTTTTCGGTTACGACATGTTCGACGATTTCCCGGCCGTTCTCGCCCTGATCGCCGACGGAAAACTCGCGCTCGCGCCGCAGATCACCGCTCGAGTCCCGCTGGACCGCGCCGTCAAGGAGGGATTGGGCGGGCTATTGGAGGGCCGGGAGGGTCTGGTCAAGGTGCTGGTGAAGCCGTGAGTGAGGGAGGCTTGATGGTCGTCGCCGCGACAAGCCGCGGTGTGTTCACCGTGTCCGGCGACGGCAAGGCCCGGGCCTGGCCCGAGTTGCCGGGGCAGGTCATGGCCATGGCTGTCCAGGACGAGCGCGTCGCCGTCGCCGTCCACAAGCACGGCGTGTTTCTGGCCACCGCGGGCGCAGACCACTGGACTGACCTCGGCGATGGCCTCGCCCACCGCGACGTGCGCGCGCTGGCGTTCGACCCGCACACGCCCAACGCGCTCTACGCCGGAACAGAACCAGCGCACTTGCTGCGGTGGCAAGACGGGATCTGGGCCGAGTGTGGAAACGTCCTCGGCGTACCTGAAGCGAAAAGGTGGAGCTTCCCCATTCGCCCGGGAATCGCGCACGTCCGTACCATCGCCGTGCACCCACTAGAAGCTGACGTCGTCTACGTCGGCATTGAAGTTGGATCCCTCCTGATCACCCGGGACCGGGGACAGACGTGGGAGGAGATCGATGGCCTCGGTCACGACATCCACCGCGTGGTCCTGCACCCGGAAGCTCCCGACCGGCTCATCGTCACCACCGGCCAGGACACCAAGCCTTACCGCGGCGGCAAGGGCATTTACCGCAGCACCGACCGCGGATCGAGCTGGGTGCAGTCCAACAACGGACTTGGCGAGCGCAACTACACCGAAGACGCGATCGTGGTGCATCCTGCCGACCCCGACGTGGTGTTCCTCGCCGCGGCCGACGGCATCCCACCGAAGTGGGCCGCAGTGCGCCGGCTGGTGATGGGCGTGCTCAATGGCAACGTCTATTTCTTGTCGCCGTCCAAACTGCGCCGACGCCGCGGCGCCGACGTGGGATTCTTCCGCAGCAACGACGGTGGCGCCTCCTGGGTACGGCTGGATACCGAGGACGACCGCGGCCTGTTCGACATGGTCTGGGCGCTGGAGGGCGAGCTCACTGATGGCGGCGAGCTGCTGCTGTACCACGGCACCACGGCGGGTGGGCTTTACGTGTCGGAAGACGAGGGCCACACCTGGAAGTGCCTGGCCGACGGCCTGGGCGCGATCACCCACATCGCGACTTTGAAGAAGGGAACAGCGCAGTGAAGCTTGGACCGACGCTGGAGTTCGACCACGTACAGCCGGCGATCCGGAAACGGTTCACCTCTGCCGCGGACATCCCCAAGGAGGTGTTCAGCGACCCCGACGTCTACCGGGAAGAGCTCACCCGCATCTTCTATGGCCCCTACTGGCATCCGATCGCGCACCGGGCCGAGCTGGCCGAGCGCAACGCCTTCCGGACGAGATGGCTGGCCGACGTGCCGCTGCTGATGGTGCGGGACGGCGATGACCGCATCCGCGTGTTCGTCAACTCCTGCGCCCATCGGGGAACGCTACTGGAACAGCGCCGGTGCGGGGTGGCGGAGCGATTCGAGTGTCCGTATCACCGGTGGCTCTTCAACAATGACGGCCGTTTCGCCGGCGCGCCCCGCCGCATGCAGTTTCGCCCGGACTTTCGCGAGGAGGACTACGGCCTCCGGGAGCTGCACGCAGTCGAGGCGTGGGGTTTGATCTTCGTCAGCATGGCTGAGCAGCCGCCGCCGTTCGACGATTATCTCGGCGATAGCGCGGATCCGTTGCGCGACTGCATGGTCGATGACGGGAACTTGACGTTGCTGGGCTACCAGACGGTGGTGTTTCAGAGTAATTGGAAAACCTACATCGACAACGATCCCTATCACGCGCCGCTGCTGCACAGCGCATTCAAACTGCTCAACTGGCAGGGCGGCAGCGGAAACGTCTTGGTCAGCAAGCCCTATGGGCACATGTCGATTCTGTACGATGCGCAACCCTACGTGGACAACGGTTTCCTGGCTGACCCGAGTGTGGTCACGCGGATGGGGGATGACAGCCGAGCCCGCGTGATTGCGTTACGGCCGGTTACCGGGATCGTGCGTCACGTCGACACAATCAACATCCGGTACGCCCGCCCGCTGGGGGTTGATCGAACCGAGGTGCGATACACGTTCTTCGGCCATGCCAGTGACACCGAGGACTTCGCACGCCACCGAGTCCGCCAGTCGTCAAACCTGCTGGGGCCGAGCGGCTTCATCAGTATCGAGGACGCCGCCGTCTACAACCGCGTGCAGGCGACCGCGCGTGACGGCGGCTATCAGCGCTTTGTCGCCGGCGTTGGCCGACCATTGTCGGAGTCGTCGCAGAACGACGAGGTCGCCAATACCGGCTGGTGGGCGCACTACCAGGAGGTGATGGAGTTTTGTTGACATCGAGCGTCGAAGATCGGCGGGCACGTGCCGCGTACCTGGTGGACGAACTGCTGGGAGCCTACGCCCGCGCAGTCGACGATCAAGACTTCACCGCGTGGCTTGCCCTATTCGCGTCGGAATGTGCCTACGAGGTGCGCGCGATGGAGAACGTCCGTGAGGGGCTGCCGCTGGCGTACATGATGGACGATTGCCGAGAACGGCTGGCCGACCGCGTGAAGATGATCCAGGAGGTCTGGGCGGGCACGGTTGAACCCTACGACACCCGCCACTTTCAGCAGCGTGTGGCGATGCGTGAGCTCGGCGAAGACCGCTGGGAGGTACGGTCCAACGTCCTCGTCACCTACACCGGCGCCTCCGGCGAGCCCGGGATCTTGGTCAGCGGCTACAGCGAAGACGTCGTCGTCTTCGACGGTGAAACCGCGCTGTTTGAGCAGAAATTCGTGGTGGTGGACAACACTCCGCCGCGCTATCTGGTGTACCCCGTTTGACTCGTCGACCGAAGGAGTGGATTCGATAATGAGTGCCGTTGCGTTGATGTCGCCCGAGTGGGCACGCGCGTACCGCGACCTGTGGAACGACTCGGCTGAGATCCGGCAGGGCGCCAAAGATTTGAGCATGCTGATCGAATGGCGAGTTCAGGACGCCAACGACCAGGTCTCACAGTTGGAGATCACCGATGGTGAGGCCGTCTACGGCGGGGTGCAGATCGAAGGGCGAAAGCCTGACTTCGTTCTGACTGCAACCGCGAGCGTCTGGCACCGGGTCGCGGATGGCGAGCTCGGCGTAGCGAACGCCATCGCGACGCGCAAGATCAAATTCGTGGGCCCGATCAAGGTGGCGATGGCGAACATGGCGGTGCTCGGCGCCGGACTCCGCCTCGTAGGTCAGGTCGACGGACTCGTCTGGGGAGACTGAGCATGGCAGCTTCTTCACGGTGGCAGTGCGACCGGGCGGTCGGTGCGTCCGGGGCCATTCAGTTTCACGGGGTGATCACGGATGAAGATGGTCGACCAGTTCCTAACGTTCTGATCGAAGCCCGGCATGCCGCGGGGGACGACGACAACGCGGCGACGAAGATCGGACGGCTGCGGTGCGACGGCCGGAACTACCCTCGCCCGAAGAGCGTCATCACCGACCAACAGGGTCGTTACAGCATGAGAATGGTGCCGCCTCGAGCACCCGAGCACGGGGCAGCGCCGTTTATTGCGGTGTCGGTGCATGCTCGAGGGCTTCTCGATCGGCTGATAACCCGCGCCTACCTTCCAGGGTGCCATCTCGCCAAGGACTCCCTGCTCCGCCGCCTGCCCGCCGAGCGGCGGCAAGCCCTGATTGCCACCCGCGACGACATCGGATTTCGTTTCGACATCACGCTGCGGCCAGTACACAACGCGAAGGTTGAAACCTCTGGTGAGCCGCAAGAGGAAGCTGCGACGTGACCGTGTTGCCGGCTTCAGCCGATCGGGTGGGATGCGGCCTCACCGTGCCTGCTGTCATCGACGCATTTTGGCCGTGCTGTTGGGGTAGGCCTAGCCGCGGTGAGGGAGATTCCGGTCCCAGACGCGCACCTCAGCAACCTTATGGGGGCTTCTAGTGAAGGGCTTTTCGCTCCGTAGCAAGGTTGAGAACCTTCCGACGGCGGCTGACGTCAAAGCTCTGAAACCACTCAGCATCATTGGCGGGCTCTACGCGATGACGCTGGACATGTTCGTCGCGATGGTCAAACCACCGTTCCAATGGCGCGAGTTCCTCCTCCAGACATGGTTCGTGGCGCGGGTTTCCATGGTTCCAGCGCTGACGTTGTCGATTCCCCTCGTTGTCCTTACGTCATTCACCTTCAACACGTTGCTCGGCGAATTCGGCGCCGCAGACTTCTCAGGAACCGGCGCAGCATTGGGCGCGGTCAACCAGATCGGCCCCTTCGTGACTGTCCTCGTCGTCGCAGGGGCCGGCGCGTCGGCGATGTGCGCCGATCTCGGGTCGCGCACGATCCGCGAGGAAGTCGATGCAATGCGGGTCCTCGGCCTTGACCCGATTCATTCCCTTGTCGTCCCTAGAGTGCTGGCGACGACGTTGGTCGCGGTGCTCCTGTCATCTGTCGTGACCGTTACTGGGCTCCTTGGCGCTTTCTTATTTTCGGTGTACTTCCAGCACGTGACTCCCGGGTCATTCGTTGCCAGTATGACGCTGATCACCGGTCTCGGCGATGTCCTCGTGTCTCTGGTCAAGGCCACGCTGTTCGGTTTCGTGGCGGGTCTGATCGCCTGCTACCAAGGCTTGCGAGTGCAAAAAGGTGCGGCCGGAGTGGGTAACGCGGTCAACGAAACCGTTGTCATTGCGTTCTTGTTGCTGTTCGTCGTCAATGCAATCGTCACTGCGGTCGGGTTCGAGGTCACGAAATGAGCGCCGGCGTTGTCTTCCGGCAGAGGTTTCCCGGGACCGCCCGCGCTTTGAGTCAGTGGAGGGCCAGGTGGAGAGATCTCGGCGATCAGGCCCGCTTCTACGGTCAGTCGATCAGCTCGACCGTGCAGGCGGCCACGACCTACCGTGCCGAGGTGCTGCGCCAGATCGCCGCGATTGGTCTTGGCGCGGGATCCTTGGCGGTGGTGGGTGGCACAGTCGCTGTCGTTGCCTTCCTGAACTTGTCGACCAGCGCCGCTCTGGCGAGTCAGGCCTATAACCAGATGTCTCAAGTTGGCGTGGAAGCGTTGGCCGGCTTCACGTCGGCGTTCGTCAACGTTCGGTTGGTCACCCCGGCCAGCTCCGCTTTCGCGTTCGCCGCGACGATCGGTGCTGGTACCACCGCGCAGCTCGGTGCGATGAAAATCAACGAGGAAGTCGACGCGCTCGCGGTGATGGGCATCCGGCCGATCGCCTACCTAGCCTCAACTCGTCTGCTCGCGGGCGTGATCGTGGTCGTCCCGCTGTATTGCGTGGCCTTGTTGATGTCGTTCTTCGCGGTGCGGGTGATCACCACCGCGTTCTATGGGCAGGGGTCCGGAGTTTTCGACCATTACTTTGACACCTTTCTCGATCCGCAGGCTGTGTTCTTCTCCTTCGCCGTCACGGTCGCCGAAGTGCTGGTGATCATGCTGATCCACACGTACTACGGACTCAACGCCACTGGCGGTCCCGCCGGTGTGGGTGAGGCGGTCGGGCGCGCGACCCGGACGTCGCTGATCGCCTCGCAGATGGTGATTCTCTTGGTCACTCTGGCTCTCTACGGCCAGACCGGCACCTTCAACTACGCGGGGTGAGGCGCATGGCTGACGGTACGGGTGCTCGGCGGATCTCCCCCGGGTGGTGGGCGATGTTGCTGGTCACGGGCATCGTGGCGGCGGTGGTGCTGAGTCTGGCCATGTTCAGCGGGACGTTCACCCGGACCGTGCCGGTGACCCTGACGGCGGACCGCTCGGGTCTGGTGCTGGAGCCCAACTCGCGGGTCAAGATGCGCGGGGTGCAGGTCGGCCGCGTCAGTTCGGTCAGCGGCGGAGACTTGACACGCATCCAGCTGGACATCGATCCAGCCCAGATCGGACACATCCCGTCCAACGTCGAGGCGCGCATCCAATCCATATCGCTATTCGGGGCGAAGTACGTCGACCTTGTCTACCCACCTAACCCCAGCCCGCAGCGGCTGTCGGCGGGAGCGGTGCTGAGATCACAGAATGTCGCAACCGAGGTCAACACCGTGTTTCAAAACGTGGTGCAGCTGATTAAGGCGATCGACCCGCTCAAGCTCAACGCCGTACTTAGCGCGCTCGCCGAAGGGGTGCGAGGACAAGGTGACCGGATCGGTGAAGCGATCACCGCGAGCAACGAGGTCCTGCTCGCTCTGAATCCACGCACCGAGACTTTGCGCGAGGACTTCCGCGCGCTCAAAGGCGTCAGCGACACCTACAGCGCCGCGGCAAAGAACATCATCGACACCCTGGCCGCTGCGACCACAACGAGCGCGACGGTCACCACGCATGCGCAGCAACTCGACGCGCTACTGCTGAACGTCGTGGGGCTATCCCGCAGCGGGATTGACCTCCTTGGCCCCAGCAAAGACAACCTGGTGAAAGCGGTCAACCTTCTGGAACCCACGACGAACTTGCTGATGAAGTACAACCCCCAGCTCACCTGTTTAATTATTGGCGCCAAAACCACCCTCGACACCGGCTATGCCGACATGCTCGGCGGAAACGGCAAGTCTCTCATCATGGACGCTGCGCTTCTGCCGGGAAACGACCCGTACCGGTATCCAAACGATCTGCCCATCAACGCCGCCAGAGGCGGGGAAGGCGGCAAGCCCGGGTGCGGCTCGCTGCCCGACGTCGCCAAAAACTTCCCGGTGAGACAGCTGATCGCCAACACCGGCTTCGGCGACGGATTGGATTGGCGGCCGAATCCCGGCATCGGATTCCCCGGGTACGCCAACTATTTCCCCGTGACTCGGGCGGTCCCCGAACCGCCGAGTATCCGTTACCCGGGCGGCCCGGCGCCCGGTCCTGTGCCTTATCCCGGCGCGCCGCCCTACGGCGCTCCCCAGTACGGCCCCGACGGAACGCCCCTCTATCCCGGGGTCCCGGTCCCGCCACCGCCCTCAGCAGGACCCACACCGTGACCGCCGGCCACGCAGATCGTCGAAAAATACCCGCTAACGTCGGAGGGGAGCACCGCCGTGACCAATAAGGTGTCGGCCGTCCTGTGGCGCCTCGGGATCTTCGTGGTCGTATGCGCTCTGGGTGCATTCTCCCTCATCACAGTGTTCGCGCAGCTGCGCTTCGAGCGTGAACAGACTTATGCCGCCGTCTTCGCTAACGTCAGCGGACTGAAGAGCGAAGACTTCGTCCGCATCGCCGGTGTGGAGGTCGGCAAGGTCAAAAACATTACCGTGCAGGATGATTCGACCGTGCAAGTCGAATTCCGGGCTGACGATTCGGTGGTGCTTACCGACGGCAGCCGGGCTGTCATCAAGTACGACAATCTGATCGGGGACCGCTACCTGGCGATCGAGGAAGGCACGGGCGGAACCAATAAACTGCGGCCCGGCGACACAATCCCGCTGAATCGCACCGCGCCGGCACTGGATCTTGACGCCGTGATCGGTGGGTTCCGGCCGCTGTTCCGCGCGCTGGACCCCGCCCAAGTCAACACCCTCACCAGCCAGCTCATCGCAGCCTTTCAGGGTCAAGGCGCCACGATCGGTTCCATACTGGCTCAGACCGCAGCGCTAACGGACACGCTGGCCGACCGGGACGAGCTGATCGGGCAAACCATCGTCAACTTGAACGCGGTGCTGGGATCGCTAGGCGAGCACAGCGATCAATTCGGCAAGGCCGTCGACTCGCTATCGCAGCTAGTGCACGGGCTACAAGCCCGCAAGGAGGACATCAGCAACGGAGTGGCCTACGCCAACGAGGCTGCCCGCTCGATCGCCGACCTTCTCGCACAAGCACGACCACCGCTTCAAAAAGTTGTCAACGAGACCGATCGCACCGCGGCTGCTGTGCTTGCAGATCGCGACTATTTCGACAATCTCATCAACACATTGCCCGACGCCTACCGTGTGCTGCTGCGGCAAGGGCTCTACGGCAACTACTTCGCCTTCTACCTGTGCGATCTGCTGTTGAAAGTGAATGGAAAAGGCGGGCAACCCGTGTACATCAAGTTGGCGGGACAGAGTAGTGGCAGGTGCACACCCAAATGAAAACCTTCGGCGAGCGCAACTTCATCGTCATCGGGGCCATCGGTGTCGTGGCCACCGTCGCTCTCGTGCTGGGCGCGCTCAACTACACCAAGCTGCCGTTCCTTTCCTCCGGCAAGAGCTATTCGGCGTATTTCGACGAGGCGGGCGGACTGACAACCGGCGCCCCGGTGCGAGTGTCGGGGGCTCCCGCCGGCCAAGTACAGAGCATCACCCTTGACGGGCAGTGGGTACTGGTCAAGTTCACGGTGGCCGACGGCATCCGGCTAGGCGACCGCACCGAGGCGTCGATCAAGACGACCAGTGTGCTGGGCAATAAAGTCCTCGACCTCACAACCCGCGGCGCCGAAACGCTTTCCGGCACGATCCCCGTCGAGCGGACCACATCGCCGTATCAGCTGCCGGACGCCCTCGGAGACCTTACGACTACCATCAGCGGCCTCAACACCGAGCAGCTGTCCACGTCGCTGACAGTGCTCTCCCAGACTCTCCAAGACACCCCCGATGAATTGCGCCTCGCGGTCGCGGGCGTCGCCCGCTTCTCGGAAACTCTCAACCAGCGTGATGCCCGGCTGCGCGAACTGCTCGCGAACGCCGCCAGGGCGACCACTGTCCTGGGCGAACGCACCAACAACATCGTGCGCCTGATCTCCGACACCAATGCGTTGTTGGCGCAGCTGCGCTCCCAAAGCGCGGCGCTAGATGAGATGTCGGCGAACATCTCGGAGCTGAGTCGACAACTCGCCGGGTTCATCGCGGAAAACAAGACGACGCTTCGACCCGCACTCGACAAGCTCAACGAAGTTCTCGCGATCCTCGACAACCGGAAGGTTCAGATCCAGGAGTCCATCAAAGGGCTGGCGGCCTATGCGATGCAGTTCGGCGAGGTCGTCTCGGCGGGCCCCTTCTTCAACGCGTACCTCGCCAACCTAGTGCCTGGCCAGTTCATTCAACCGTTCGTCGATGCGGCGTTCTCCGATCTTGGTCTGGATCCCAACGTGCTGCTACCTTCCGAGCGCGACGATCCCCAGGTGGGCCAGCCCGGCACCCCGGCGCTGCCTATTCCGTATCCGAGGACCGGCCAAGGTGGCGACCCCAATCTGACTCTGCCTGACGCCATCACCGGAAACCCAGGCGATGCCCGCTACCCCTACCGCGAACCCATACCGGCCCCGCCGCCAGGTGGGCCCCCACCGGGTCCGCCAGCACTCCCACCACCCGATCAGCAGGCCCCACAGCCCCCACCCCAAGCCCCGTCTTCGTGCCGGCGCCCGACGAAGTCGCGCCCGGAGCAACAGATTCCTCGATCCCCCAAGGCAGATGATGACGAACACTCGGACCAAACTTGGTTTGGCAATCGCTTTGGTCAGCCTCATCGTGGGCGGGGCGATCGCGGTGACGCGCGGGGCACACGAGCTAGATCGTGTTCACGTCGTCGCCTACTTCGACAACAGCAACGGGGTCTTCGTCGGCGATGATGTCCGCATCAAGGGCGTTCGCGTCGGAGGGATCGACGCCATCGAACCGCAGCCCGAACAAGTCAAGATCACCTTCTGGTTCGACGCCAAATACACGGTGCCCGCCGATGCCAAAGCCGTCATCCTGTCGCCGACACTGGTGACATCCCGCGCCATCCAATTGACTCCCGGTTACACCGGTGGCCCGACGCTGCACGACAACGCCATCATCCCAAGGGAACGCACCGCGGTTCCAGTGGAGTTCGACGAATTCCGACAACAACTCGAACGGCTGACGACACTGCTTCGGCCCACCGAGCCCGGCGGAGTCAGCACACTCGGCGCTTTGGTCAACACCACCGCCGACAACTTGCGCGGCCAAGGCCCGGCAATACGCGACGCCATCATCAAGTTGTCCCAGTCGGTGTCTGCGCTAGCCGATCACAGCCCAGACATCTTCAGCAGCGTCAGAAACCTTTCGACGCTCGTCTCGGCGCTGCAGGATAGCGCCGTACTCATACGTCAGTTGAATCAGAACCTCGCGTCGGTCACCGGGCTCCTGACCAACAACCCCACCGAAGTCGGGGACGCGGTGAAGAATCTCAATGACGTGGTGGGCGACCTGACGGCCTTCGTCGCCGCAAACCGCGAGACGATCGGCGCCACTTCGGACAAGTTGACGTCGGTCTCACAGGCACTGACGGGCAGCATCGACGACATCGAACAGCTGCTGCATATCGCGCCGACGACGTTGTCCAACGCCGCCAGCCTCTACAAGCCCGCCCAAGGCACGCTCACCGGAGCTCTCAACCTTGCCAACTTCTCGGATCCCATCACCTTTCTGTGCGGCGCAGTACAGGCCGCCTCGCGACTGAACAGCGAACAATCGGCGAAATTATGTGTGCAGTACTTGGCGCCGATCATCAAGAACCGCCAATACAACTTCCCCCCGATCGGGGTCAACCCCTTCGTCCAAGCCAGCGTCCGGCCGAATGAAGTCACCTACAGCGAGGACTGGATGCGCCCGGACTACGTTCCGCCGCAGCCGATATCGCCGCCGGCCTCCGACCCGACGGTGCCGCCGCCGCTTGCCGAGCCAGCGCTGCCGGCCGAAGTGCCGACTCCCGGCCCGTCGGATCAGCAGACCGACCCAGCCGCCGGGCTGCCCGGCATGATGATTCCAACCGGGGGCGGCTCATGACATGCACGAGGCCTGCCCGCGTCGCCGCGGTGATCGTGATCGCGTTGACCGTCGCCGCGCTGTCCGGATGCGGCTTTCGCGGTCTGAACTCCTTTCGGCTGCCCGGGACGCAAGGCCACGGGCAGGGCTCCTACACGATTCAGGCCGAAATGCCCGACGTCGAAAACCTTCAGCCGAACTCGCGTGTCCGGGTGGGCGACATCAATGTGGGCACCGTCACGAAAATCGAGCGTAGAGGCTGGCATGCGCTGCTCACACTCGCACTCAACGGCGACGTCGACCTTCCCGCCAACTCGACCGTGTCGTTGGGTCAAACCAGCCTGCTGGGCTCACTGCACATCGAGTTGGCGCCGCCGACCGACATCCCCCCGGCGGGAAAACTTCGGGGCGGTTCACTGATCCCGCTGACCTCAGCTGGGGCTTACCCATCCACTGAACAGACCTTGGCGTCGGTATCCCTTCTGCTCAACGGTGGTGGAGTGGGGCAAGTACAGGACATCACCACGGCCCTCACGTCTGCGCTGGGAGGCCGCGAAGCCGACTTCCGCAGCCTGCTTACGCAGCTGGACACCTTCACCGCCAACGTCAACGGTCAAATCGGCGACATCATCGCGGCCACTGACAGCCTCAACAATTTGGTCGCCCAGTTCGCGGCGCAAAAGCCAGTCATCGACAAGGCCCTCGAAACGATTCCCGACGCGCTGGCGGTTATCAACGCCGAACGCGACCAGCTCGTGGAAGCGGTCGACCAGCTCGGCAAATTCAGCGCCCTTGCCGCCGACTCAGCCAACCAGTCCCAAGAGTCGTTGATCCAGATGCTGAACGACATAGGACCGGTACTGGAATCACTGGCTAACGCCGGTCCCGCACTGACCCGGTCACTGAACCTGTTCACCACGATTCCGTTCGTGAAAGACAACCTGACCAAGTGGTGGCGCGGCGATTACGCCAACATCACCACCATCGTGGACTTGACATTGAGTCGCATCGACGGAGCGCTTTTCACCGGTACACGATTCGAAGGCAAGCTCACCGAACTGGAACTGCAGTGGGGCCGCACTATCGGGCAACTGCCCAGCCCCTACACCGCGCGAAATCCGCTGATCGTCCCCTACCGGCTGGATCAAGGACCGTAATGTACCTGAGTAAACGAGTTCGGTTGCAGCTAGCTGTGTTTGGAGTGGTAACACTGCTAGCCGGTGGAAGCATGGCCTTCTACTACCTCCGGCTGCCGAGCCTGCTCTTGGATGTCGGCCGCTACCAAGTCACCATGAAGCTTCAGGACGCAGCAAGCCTGTATGACAACGCCAACGTGACCTACCGGGGCACGACGGTGGGCCGGGTCACAGACGTCCGCCTCAGTGACACCGGAGTCGACGCGGTGCTGTCGCTGCAGTCGGACATCAAGATCCCGGCAGACCTCGACGCTCACGTGGGCAGCCAGACCGCGGTCGGCGAGTTGTTCGTCGACCTCGTCCCGCGAAGCGGTGACGGTGCGCCGCTGGAAAACGGCGACGTGATATCGGCCGACCGCACCTCGGTCCCTCCCGACATCAATGCACTGCTGCGGGCTGTCAACGCCGGTGTTCAGGCGATCCCGCGTGACAACCTCAAAACGATGATCGACGAGTCCTACACGGCTTTCGGTGGCCTGGGCCCCGAGCTTTCCCGGCTGACCCGGGGTGCCACCACGCTGGCCATCGATGCGCGCAAGAACCTGCCCGCACTCACCACCCTGATCGACGAGTCCAAACCTCTTCTGGATACCCAGACCGAAACCTCCGACTCCATCCAGACCTGGGCGGCCAATCTCGCTCAAATAACCAATCAGCTGCAGCTACAGGATGAATCGGTGCAGGGCTTACTGGTCAACGGACCCCCCGCCGCTGACCAGGTACGTCAGATGTTCGACCGCGTACGGCCCACCCTGCCCATCCTGCTGGCCAATCTGGTCAGCCTCGGGCAAGTGGCACTGACCTATCAACCCAACCTCGAGCAGATCCTCGCCCTGTATCCGATCGAGATCGCCGGTCTCCAGGGTGCCGCGCTGGCCAACCGAAACACGAAACAGGACTACAAGGGTGTGTACTTGTCCTTCAACCTGAACCTCAATGTGCCCCCGCCATGCAGAACGGGATACCTACCTGCCCAACAACAACGCGCACCGTCTGAAGTGGATTATCCACCGAAGCCGGCCGGCGACTTGTACTGCCGGATACCACAGGACTCCGGCCTCACGAACGTCCGCGGGGCGCGCAACCTGCCCTGTGCGACTCGGCCGGGGAAGCGCGCGCCGACGGTGAAGATGTGCGAGAGCGACGAGAACTACGTACCGCTTAATGAGGGCACCAACTGGAAAGGTGATCCGAACGCGACGCTGTCCGGTCAGCCGGTTCCGCAGCCGCCGCCAGACCCGCCCCCTGTGCCGGCGACCGCCCCGATTGCGGTCGCCGAGTATGACCCGAGCACCGGCAGCTACATCGGACCTGATGGCAAGCAGTACAGGCAAGCGGATTTGGGCCAGAATGCTGTCGGGCAGCACACCTGGCAGGACATGCTGCTTCCGCCAAAGGACGGTAAACCGTGAGCATTCACACCGCCGACGACCCCCCGGCGACGATCCCACACTGTGCTCGCCTGCCCCTGATGACACCCTGGACGTCGGCGCCGACAAGGGCGCTGGTGGTGCGGGCGCCGACAGCAAGGACCCCGAAGTCGTCGACGGCAAACACCAGCGGGACACCTCTCGCGCCTGGCGCAACCGAATGCCGCCGCAGCGACTGGCGCTTGTGATGGGATTGGTAGCAGCCGTGACGATGGCCGCACTGACCAGTTGGCTCGGCTTCCAGACCCACCAAGCGCATCAGGCCTCCGAACAACGTCAGCTATTCGTGCAGGTCGGACGGCAAGGCGCACTGAATCTGACCACGATCGACTGGCAGCACGCCGACGTCGATGTAAAGCGCATTCTCGACTCGGCTACCGGCACGTTCTACGACGAGTTCTCCCAGCGGTCACAGCCGTTCATCGACGTGGTCAACAAGGTGAAGTCCAAATCGGTGGGCACCATTACCGAGGCCGGCTTGGAATCGCATTCCCGTGACACGGCCCAGGTGCTGGTCGCGGTGAGCGTGAAGACAACTGTCGGCGATGGGCCAGAACAGGAACCCCGGTCATGGCGAATGCGCGTCACGGTGCAGAAAGTCGGCAACGATGCGAAGGTCGCCGACGTGGAGTTCGTGGTATGAGGAATTCACCAGCGAAAGTCGAGCCCGATGACGGCGACGCCGCCCACTCCGCCGGAGCCGACGACCAACCACCAACACCCGAGAAAACATCGAACAGCGCGTCGGGATGCGAGGCCGCCGTAGCGCCAGAATGCTTGGACCGCAATGATATTGCCTCGACAGACAATCGTCGCGGCACTTTCGTGCGGATGCTTGGATTCTGGCTCTTGCCCTCTATCGCGTTCTTGCTCGCGCTGGGCGCGGCCTACTTCAAGTATCAAGAAGGGACCGCCGGTGACGAGGATCGCGCCCGCGTTGAAACCGTTCAGGTCGCCACCGAAGCTACGGTCGCGATGCTGTCCTACACACCCGAAACGGCAGCCGAGAAATTGAAGGCTGCGCGGGATCGACTGACGGGACCATTTCGCGGTTCATACACATCGTTGACTGAGGATGTCGTGATTCCTGGGGCGCAGCAGCAACGAATCTCAGCCACCGCCAGGGTGTCAGCCGCCGCCTCCGTCTCCGTAAGCAAGAACCGTGCCATCGTCATGGTGTTCGTCGACCAAACCACCACTGTGGGCAAAGACGCGCCGACAGAGACCGACTCCGTAGTCCAGGTCAGCCTCGACAAGGTCGGATCCCACTGGTTGATATCGGGTTTCGAGCCGAAATGAGCACCATCCCAACTTCAAGGTCGGCTGGTGGCCCCCGAGTCCGCCGATAGCAGCGTGTGAGGAGTGACCTTGAGTGCCCTGCGCGCAGTGAGACCATTTTGCATCCACGTCGCCGATGACGTTCTCGACGATCTACGAACGCGTCTTTCGCGGACCCGTTGGCCGGAAGCCGAATGTGTACCGGACTGGACCCAGGGCATCCCGCTCGGGTACACCCGCGAACTGGCCGCCTATTGGGCCGACGGATACGACTGGCGGTCCCGTGAAGCCGCCCTCAACCGATTCGATCAGTTCGTCGTCGAAATCGACGGCGTGGACATCCATTTCATCCACCAGCGATCTCCGCACCAAGAGGCTTTTCCGCTGGTGATCACCCACGGCTGGCCCGGCTCGATCGTGGAGTTTCACAACGTGATCGAGCCGCTGACCAACCCGACTGCCCACGGGGGACGGGCCGAGGACGCCTTCCACGTGGTGTGCCCGGCGCTTCCGGGCTACGGCTTCTCCGGCAAGCCGACCAACGCCGGCTGGGGTGTCGGGAAGATCGCGCAGGCCTGGGAGACGCTCATGCTGCGCCTTGGCTACCAGCGCTACGGCGCCCAAGGCGGCGACTGGGGCGCAGCGATCACCACACAAATGGGCCGCAACCGCGGCCACTGCGCCGCCATCCATCTGAACATGCCGATCGCTTACCCTCCAGCGGGTGGCATCACCGATCCGACCGAGGAAGAACAGCTGGCCCTGGCCGCCCTGACGACTTATCAGCGTTGGGAGACAGGCTATTCCGAGCAGCAGTCCACCCGGCCTCAGACCGTCGGCTACGGACTGGCCGATTCGCCGGTCGGCCAGATGGCCTGGATCGTCGAGAAATTCGCAGCGTGGATGGACTGCGACGGCCATCCCGAGAACGTGCTCAGCCGCGATGAGCTCCTCGACAACGTCATGATGTACTGGGCTACCAATAGTGGCTCCTCCTCGGCCCGGTTGTACTGGGAGAGCTTCAAGACCCTGGACGCGACAACTCGTGTGGAATTGCCCACTGGTATTGCTGCCTTCCCCAAGGAGGTCCTGCGCGCACCGCGAAGTTGGTGCGAACCGATCTACAACATCACCCATTGGACGACCATGCCGCGCGGCGGGCACTTCGCCGCTTTGGAACAACCGAGGCTCTTCGTCGACGACATCCGCGCATTCTTCGAATCCGTGCGGTGATGCGGCCAGCCGGCAGGCAACGAAGCTTTGGGAGCACGCTTTCGATGAGCTAAACTTTCTGTATTGCGGAGATATTATCTGCTAGCAAGAGGATGCCCGCTGACAAGCACGTGTCAACTATCAAGGAGGCGATGAGTGGTAGACGACCCACGGAGTGCAGTCATGAGAACGTGGACGCTCCCGCTAGGTGTCGCAACTTTGCAGGGCCAAAGCGTCTACGACGTGGAGGATCCGTGTACCGGCGACGTGCTGACCCAGGTGCCCGACTGCAGCAGTGAGGATGTCGACAGGGTGGTGGCGACTGCACATGCCGCTCAACGCGATTGGGCGCTGCGGACGCCTCGCCAGCGCGGCACCGCGCTGCGGGCTTTGGCGACACTCATGCGCGATCACTCTGAAGAACTCGCGCTGCTCGACGCAATTGACGGCGGCTTTCCACTGCCTGCGATGCGCGACGACGTCACTTGGGCGGCCGACGTGCTCGAGCTGATGGCAGACGACGCGCTCGACCTCGGCGGACGGACTATCCCGCTCTCGGCGAACCTTCACTACACGCTGCAGCAGCCCTACGGCGTAGTCGCTCGAATCGTCCCCTTCAATCATCCCGTCCTATTTGCAGGATCCAAGATCGCCGCTCCGCTGATGGCGGGGAACGCCGTGGTGCTCAAAGCTCCCGATCAAACACCGTTGTCGGCCATCCGGCTCGCCGAGCTGGCCAGGGAGGTCCTGCCCGAAGGCCTATTCGGGGTGGTAACCGGGCACGGGGCAACTGCCGGCGCCGCGTTGGTTGCCCATCCACTAGTCCGGCGGATCGGCTTCATCGGCTCCCCGGGCACGGGCCGACATATCCAGCGCTTGGCGGCCGAGCACGGCGTCAAATACGTCACGCTGGAACTCGGCGGCAAGAACCCGATGATCGTCATGCCCGACGCCGACCTCGAGGCGGCTGCCAAAAGCGCCGTGGTAGGGATGAACTTCACCACCACAGCGGGCCAATCATGCGGATCAACAAGCAGACTGCTGCTGCACGAAGCGATCGCTGACGAGGTGATTGATCTGGTCGTCGATCAGGTCGCTGCCATCAAGGTAGGCGACCCGCTCGTTGACGGCACGGACATGGGACCCGTCATCGACCAAGCGCAATACTCAAAGTCGTTGCGGGCCATCGAGTCAGGACGGGCGGGCGGCGCCAGCGTACTTACCGGTGGAGGACGCGCGCAGGGTGTTGGTAGCAAAGGCTGGTATGTCGCCCCGACCGTATTGGCTGGAGTGGCACCACAAGCCGATGTCGCCCGCGACGAGATCTTCGGGCCCGTTCTTTCGGTGCTGACCGTCCGTGACGAAGCCGAGGCTGTCGAAGTTGCCAACAGCGTCGAGTTCGGGTTGACCGCCGCGGTGTGGACCAACGACGTAAGCCAAGCCCACCGCATGGCTGCGGGACTTGATGCTGGCTACGTCTGGATAAACGGCAGTGCACGCCACTACTGGGGGTTGCCCTTCGGCGGTCGGAAATCGTCAGGTGTTGGATCCGAAGAGTCCACGGAGGAACTGCTGTCCTACACCCAAGTCAAGGCAGTAACCGTCACCTTGGACTGAACTGCGTCGATGCGCTGGAAGGCGCCTACAGCGGACGGTGACCTTTCTCGCAGTCGAAATCCTGTGGGAGGACTGCTATTTGACGTAGGGCGTCAGTCGGCCGTGCATCGGCGCCCCAGACGATAAGCGACCGATTAGAAAATCGACTCGGGACACGGCACCGCTCCGTTGCGGGTATGTGACACGCGGCTGTTCCCCCGGAACCCCTCCGATGCCCGCGGCGGCGGCTATGTCCGGCGTCGGGTCGGGCAGCACGCAATCGACTGGTACACGCCGACTTGCGCTAGCATCAGTTGTAGTTTCAAAATAGTTGTGTGAATGAAACTGTTGTCGAACGACTGAGCCGCCGGCACAAGGCCTTCGTCCTGGCGTCCTGCTGCCTGAGCGTGCTCATTGTGTCGATCGACGTGACCATCGCCAACGTTGCAATCCCGAGCATCCGCGCCGACCTTTCGGCGTCGCCTTCGCAAATGCAGTGGGTCATTGACATCTACACCTTGATGGTGGCCTCGCTATTGCTGCTCTCGGGTGCCATGGCCGACCGATTCGGTCGGCGGCGTACGTTGCAGATCGGGTTGACAATCTTTGCGTCGGCCTCCCTACTGTGCAGCGTGGCTCCCAACGTCGAAACGCTGATCGGCGCCCGCTTCCTGCAGGCGATCGGCGGTTCGATGCTCACTCCTGCTGGGTTGTCGATCGTCACGCAGGTGTTCACCGGCAGAGTGGAGCGCGCGCGCGTCATCGGCATATGGGGGGGCGTCGTAGGCATCTCGATGGCCTTGGGTCCGATCATGGGCGGAATACTTCTCGAGTATGTTGACTGGCGAGCAGTGTTCTGGATCAACGTGCCGATCTGCGCGCTAGCGGTGCTGTTGACCGCGATCTTCGTTCCCGAATCCAAGTCGGTCACCATGCGCCACGTCGACCTGATCGGCTTGGTCCTGGGCATGGCCTTCCTGTTCGGACTGGTGTTCGTGCTCATCGAAGGGCCAGGGATGGGCTGGACCGACACCCGCGTCGTCGTTAGCTGTTGCCTCGCAGCGCTGGCCTTCGCGACATTCCTGCGCTACGAGTCACGCCGCCTCGACCCGTTCGTCGAGCTCCGATTCTTCCGCAGCATCCCGTTTGCTTCGGCGACGGCCATCGCGGTGTGCGCATTCGCTGCATGGGGCGCGTTCCTGTTCATGATGTCAATCTATTTGCAAGGGCAGCGCGGGCTTTCAGCGGTGAACACCGGGCTGATGTTTCTGCCCGTGGCCGTCGGCGCATTCATCTTCTCGCCCTTGTCTGGCCGGCTGGTGGGGCGATTTGGTGCCAGACCGTCGCTGATGATCGCCGGCGCATTGATCGTCGCCGCGACTCTCATGCTCGCGCAGATGAGCGACGCTACCCCGCAATGGCGAATGCTGGTCGCCTTTGCGGTTTTCGGCGTCGGTACTTCGATGGTGAACGCACCGGTCACAACCGCGGCCGTCAGTGGTATGCCGACCGATCGCGCCGGTGCGGCGGCGGCTATCACATCCACGAGCCGACAGGTGGGCGTCGCCATCGGTGTGGCCATATGCGGCCCGGTCGCTGGTGCGGCATTGGGCGACACCAACGTCGATTTCGCGGTCTCCGCCCAGCCCCTATGGCTAGTGTTCGCTGGAGTAGGTGTGCTGATCTTCACGCTCGGTGTCTACTCGACGTCGAAGCGCGCGCTGCGCTCAGCAGAGCATCTGGCGCCGCTGATCGCAGGAACCGATCCGCGACGGGAGGCTGCCGATGTCGCGTAATCCGGAAGCGGACGAGGTCTGGCGCGCGATGACCGCACTGGTCACCGACAACCGCGACAGTTGGAGGCGAGCGACCGTCGACCAGACGGGCCTACCTTTCAGTCGCATCCGGATACTGCTCCGGCTGTCCCGCGGGTCGATGACCGTCAAAGAGGTCGCGCACGCCGTGACAATCGATCCCCCGGCGGCCACGGTGGCCGTCAACGATCTGGAGGACCGCGGCCTAGTCATGCGTCAGACTATTCCCACCAACCGGCGGTACAAAGTGGTATCACTGACCGACGCCGGCTGGTCGATGGTGGCCACCATCAATGCGGTCGACGACCCGGCTCCCGAAGCGCTTGCGGCACTTGAGGGTAATGAACTGAGGGCGCTGCGCGATGCGATAGCAAGAGTCAGCGCCGCCGCCAAACACTGAATGAAAGCCGCGGCCGGATCGCTCAACGAACGACTCTCAGTCCGGCCTAGCGAACCTGCAACTTGCCAGGGTCGCTGTGGGGTACTGCAGAAGTCGGGTCAGATGGCGGGATTGGTGGACCAAGGGCCGCGAGTGTCGAGAAGAACTCTGTTCGGTTGGAGTCCTGGGTGGCAGACGTCGGTCTGCGAGGGGATGCCGGCTGATACCGCCGTTACCGCGGTGGCCTAAATAATAGCTTGCAAACAGTTGTCATCCTATGTAAGCTTCCGTGTGGTGTAGCCCACATGAGTGCTCACATTCTACGGGCACAAATCGATAGGAAGGTGCGCCCGGTGGATTCGATGGCGCCTGATGCGACGACAATGCGAACATTAGAGAATGCGCGCGGCTCCATCCTAAAGGGTCGCCTCCCTGCGTCTCTCATCGCTAATGCAGCGCTTTACGAGCTTGAATTGAAGCGAGTATTTGGTAGGACCTGGCAGTTTCTCTGCCACGAAGACGAGATCCCCAATGCGGGTGACTATGTAGTGCGCTACATCGCTGACAACTCAATTATTGTCGCGCGGCAGCAGGATATGACGATTCGGGCGATGTCGAACTCGTGTCGGCACCGCGGCACGCTGCTTTGCCGAACCGAGTCTGGGAATGAGTCGGCGTTCCAGTGTCCGTACCACGGTTGGACCTATCGAAACAACGGTGATCTCATCGCGATACCTGCGCAGCAGGCAGTGTACGGTGCTGCGTTCGACAAGAGTCGGCTAGGGTTGCGCGCTCTGCCGATGCTGGACTCGTACGCGGGCCTTGTCTTCGGGTGTGTGTCGGATGAGGCGCCGGGACTGGATGAGTACCTCGGGGACATGCGCTGGTATCTCGACTTGATGATGAAGAAGAGCCCGGCCGGCCTTGAGGCGTGGGGTGCCCCGCAGCGTTGGGTGATTGACGCGAACTGGAAGACCGGCGCCGACAACTTTGTTGGGGACGGCTATCACACGGTCATGACGCACCGTTCGATGTGTGAGCTGGGGTTGTTACCGCCCGATAATGTGGCCGTTTCGCCGGCCCACGTCAGCCTATCGGGCGGGCACGGGGCGGGCGTTTTAGGCGCACCACCCGGCATACCCGCACCGCCGTACATGGGCTATCCGGAGGAAATCGTCTCCGGTCTCAGCGAGGGTTATGGCGATGACGTCCATGGCGAGATGCTGAAACGGACGATGTTCATTCATGGCAATGTGTTCCCGAACTTGTCCTTCTTGAACGCCTTCATCGCCAAGGACGGGCAGTCTATGCCGGTGCCCATTCTGACCTTGCGGCAATGGCGTCCCTTGGACGCAGCTCGTATGGAGGTGTGGTCGTGGTTCTTCGTGGAGCGCAACGCGCCCGAAGAGTTCAAGCAGCAGTCGTTTGAGACTTATGTTCGGACGTTCGGGGTCGGGGGTGTCTTCGAGCAGGATGACGCCGAGATATTCCAGGCTATTACCAAGGGAACACGCGGCGAGTTGGCTGGTGGTGTGGAGCTGAACCTGGAGATGGGACTGGACAATCTGGCTCCTGATCCAACGTGGCTGGGCCCGGGACGACCGTTGGCCAGTGGCTACGCCGAACAGAATCAGCGCGAGTACTGGAAGCAGTACTTCGACTATCTGGCCACACCGAGAAGGGATGAGAACGTATGACGACAACGGTGCCGCAGGATCCACCTAAGGCTGCGAGGGTTTCGCGCGACGTGCGCGAGGAAATCGAAGACTTCCTTTTCGACGAGGCCGATCTGTTGGATCGCGATGAGTTCGAAGAGTGGCTGGAATTGCTGGCACCGGATGTGCACTATTTCGCGCGCGTCCGTCAGACGCTTCGCAGAGCAGGTGGCCCGGGGTTCTCTGAGCGCTCTATGCACCTGAGTGATAACTACACGAGTCTGCAGATGCGTATTCAGCGGCACCGAACGTCGTCGGATTGGGCTGAGGATCCTCCGTCGCGGATCCGGCACTTCATCACCAATGTCAGGGTCAGGTCTGGTGAGGACGGCGATGAGTACCGTGTGACGTCGAATGCGTTGCTGGTGCGCACGCGCGCGGACGAGCCTAAGGCGGAGACAGTCGCTGCCGAGCGCCGAGACATTATTCGTCGCGACGAGACGGGTTTGAAACTGGTCCAGCGCGAGATCCTGCTGGATCACACCACGTTGCCCACGCACAACCTGTCATTCTGGATCTAAGGTGCCGGTGAGCTTGACATCATTACGGCGGCGCCTCCGCCGAAACTCCGGCCCACGAACGTTGTGGCCGAGCGAATTTGGGTCTGTCCTTAAGGTAGGCCGGTAGGTGCGCGCAGCTATTTATCACGGCCGCGAAGACGTGCGGATTGAAGAGCTTCCCGACCCGAGTCCACGTGCGGGCGAAGTGGTCATCGAGGTGGCCCGAGCGGGGATCTGCGGCACAGACCTGCATGAGTATATCGCCGGTCCGATGCATGCTGCGCCAGGGGTCGTCATTGGCCACGAATATTCCGGGACGGTGGTCGGCGTGGGGCCCGGCGTGCGCGAGTTCACCGAAGGTGACCGAGTCTGCGGCGTCGGCGTTTTCGGCTGCGGTGAATGCGGCTTCTGCAAACAGGGCGCTGAAGCACTCTGCGGAACAGTCGGTTTCATCGGCTTCGCTGTCAACGGAGCACTTGCCCGCTACGCGTCGTTGCCGACGAAGGCGTTGTTTCGCATCCCGGATGAGATCAGTCTCGCCGAGGCTGCCGTCGTTGAACCGATCGCGTCGGCGTACCACGCTGTCCGCCGTAGCGGGTTGGCAGCGGGTGGGACCGTCTTCATCGCCGGCGCTGGCCCGATCGGCCTCGCCCTGGTGCAGTTCTCACTTGCCCAAGGTGCGACTCAGGTCATCGTCAGTGAGGTTTCGGCGACGCGCCGCGTTGCGGCTCACCGGGTCGGGGCTACGCGCGTAATCGATCCTCTGGCTGAGGATGCAGTTGAGGTGGTTCGGACGTTGACGAACGGAAACGGCGTCGACATCTCCTTCGACGCTGCCGGCGTACAACCCGCGCTTGATGCGGCGTTGGGCGTGCTGCGCCCCCGCGGTCGATTGATGGTCGTGGCGATTTGGGAGGCTCCGGCTGGTATCGACATCAATCGAAGCATCATGCGCGAAGCAGATATTGGCTTCTCATTTTGTTACGAAGCGCAAAGGCAGGTCCCGGCGATTCTTGACTTACTAGCTACGGGGGCGATCAGCCTCGGTGAACTCATCACCGACGAGATCCCGTTGGATGCCGTGATCAGTCAGGGCTTCGAGGAATTGCGCGTCAACCGCGATGCACACGTAAAGATACTGATCGACCCATCGGCATAGCTGCGACCGGTATCGCACGCAGTAGATGTCACGCCGCCGCACCAAAGGAGTTAAGTGTCTGCCAATATGGAGAGCCTGTTCGACGGTCTGACCGTCCTCGAGCTGGGGCACGTGATCGCGGCGCCTTTCGCTGCGTCGCTGATCGGCGACTTCGGAGCACAGGTCATCAAGATCGAAGACCCCGGCTCAGGCGACATGTTGCGCGGGTCCGGTCCGAGGAAAGACGGAGTGCACCTTTGGTGGAAGTCCGCGGCGCGGAACAAGTCAAGCGTCGCTATCGATCTGCGTCTCCCCGAGGGGCAAGCGCTGGTGCGCAAAATGGTCGAACGCGCCGACGTGGTGATCGAAAACTTCCGCCCGGGAACGCTCGAGCGTTGGGGACTGGGATGGGAGGAACTGCACGCAGCGAACCCGCGGCTGATCATGTTGCGGATTTCTGGGTATGGCCAGATCGGCCCGGAGAGCGCAAAGCCGGGATACGGACGGGTCGGCGAGGCCATGAGCGGAGCGGTACACATCACCGGGCACCCTGACCGACCACCGACGCATTTCGGTTTCTCCCTGGGCGATGTAACGACAGGAATCATGGGTGCGTTCGCTGTTGCCGGAGCACTCTTCAAACGTGAAGCGATCGGGAATCGCTTCGATGGGGAATGTATCGACCTGGCTCTCTACGAGTCACTGTTTCGTGGTATCGACTGGCAGGTAATCCTCTACGACCAGTTGAACTATGTTGCCGAGCGTCAGGGCAACCAGTTTCAGGTCAGCCCGTCACCGGTGTCAGATACTTATCTCAGTTGCGATGGGGTGTGGTACACCGTGGCGACCGGCACCGTCCGGTCAGTACAGAGCCTGCTCGAACTGCTGGGCGGCACGACTCTGCGCAACGATCCGAAGTACGCGACACAGGAACTGCAGATGTTGCACCGCGAGGAGCTCGGCGAGATGGTTCGCCAGTGGTTCGCCGAAAACAGCTCCGATATTGTCGAAAAGGCCTGCGCGAGCGCGGGTGTCGTGGCTGCGCGGATCTTCACGCCGGCAGAGATGTTCTCCAGTCCCACGTTCGCGGCTCGCGAGAGCCTGGTCGAGGTCGCTGACCAGGAATTGGGTCCGGTCCGCGTCACCGGGGTGGTGCCGAGGTTGACGAACTTTCCCGGATCCGTGCGCAGCACCGGGCCCCGTCTCGGGATCCACGGCCAAGAGGTGCTGACTGAGTGGCTCGGCTTGGCCGACTCGGAGTACGAGGCGCTGGTATCGAGTGGCGTCGTCGGGGCGGTCGACGTTGACGGAGAGGTTCCCGGGCATTGAATTCGCTGCGGGACAAGGCTTGCATCGTCGGCGTTGGTCATACGGTCTACCGTCGTGATGCCACTGAGTCGGCAACGGACCTTGGCCTGCAGCTTGAAGCGGCCCATGCCGCGATCGTGGATGCCGGGCTGTCGGCTGGCGAGATCGATGGCCTCATCTGCCCGATCAACGGTGGCACGGCCGAAGATTTCATCGCGAATCTTGGCCTGACGAATGTTCGTTACGCGGTGACTTCCCATACCGGAGGCGCGGCAAGTGTGGCGGGTCTGGCAACTGCGGCGATGGCGGTTTGGTCGGGCGTCGCTCGCCATGTCCTCATTCCCGCGGGCTGGTGTGGGTACTCAGGTCCGCGTGCCCGCGGGATGGCATCGAGCGCGGACATGGCGATAGGCAAGGTTGTCCGGGATTATTACGCGCCACAGGGCGCGGTGTCGGCGGTGCACCAGTATGCGCTCGTGGCCGACCGCTACGTCCGCAAGTATGACGTGCCGCCTGAAGCGATGGGGGCGGTGGCAGTTGCGTTTCGTGCTAACGCGCAGCTCAACTCGAATGCGGTGATGTGCGGCCGTGAGTTGACGATGCAGGACTACCTCGACGCTCCACCGATCAGTTCGCCGTTGTGTTTGTTCGATTGCAGTTTGGAGACCGACGGCGCAGCGGCGGTGGTGGTATCAGGGGCCGAATGTGCGGCTGACGGCCCGCACCGGCCGGTGTTTGTGATGAGCGTGGCGGAAGGTCGCCCATTTCCCGTCGACGAATTCGCCAACAGGGCCGATCCATTGGAGATCGGGCTCGCCGAGGCGGCGCCGCGCGCGTTTGCCGACGCCGGTGTCGCCCCGTCTGATATCGATCTGCTCGAGGTTTACGACAGTTTCACTGTCAACGTGTTGCGGCAGATCGAAGCGGCCGGATTCTGCAAGCCGGGCGAAGCAGCGGATTTTGTACTCGACGGGTGTATCGCCGCGGACGGCCTGTTGCCGACGAATCTCAATGGCGGTTTGCTTTCCGAAGCGCACGTGCAAGGGATGAACAATCTGGTCGAGGCGGTGCGGCAACTGCGCGGGGGCTTAGCGGAGCGCCAGGTCCACGACGCGGAGTTGGCCGTAGTGACCGGTATGGGCGGCGGATGGGGTTCAGGTGCTCTCGCCATATTGCGTCGGTGACGGCGTTGTGACTGGCCGCTTCACAAGGGGCCCGATGTGAGGCGAACGGAAACGGATGTCGCAGCACCGCTGTTGCCATCCCTGGAAGGTCTTACGGCGGAGTTCTATGAGCATTGCCGACGTCAGGAGCTGTCGTTTCAGCGGTGTTCAAGGTGCGGCCGTTGGCGTCACGTTCCTCGCCTGACGTGTGCTGGCTGCGGCAGTAACTCCTGGTCTTGGCAGAGGTCGTCGGGCAGGGGAGTGGTATTCAGCTACACGGTTATTCACCGCGCGCTGCATCCCGGGTTCGACGAGGCCGTCCCGTTCGTGTGCGCCGTTGTCGAAATGGATGAGGGTGTGCGGATGGTGGCACGGATAGTGGACCTAGTTGCCGACCGGACGGCGATGCTGGTTGATGCGGCCGTCGAGGTTGTCTACGTGCACGTCGCCGATGATGTTGTGCTGCCGGCATTTCGGCTGTCCGCTGCGGAAGTGCGGGGCAATGGCCGCCGCTGACGAGTTACGCGATCGTGTCGGTGAGAAGATCCACTTTCGAGGAGCCGACTCGGTGACGCAGAACGACATCCGCCGCAAACTGGAGGTTTTCACCTTTTCCTGCCCACTGCATGACGACGAGGCGGCAGCGAAGGCGCACGGCTACCTCGGCGTCGTGGCCCCGGTGACGATGACCCCGCTTTGGGGGCTGCCGCCGTATTGGGCACCCGGACAGCCCAGTCCCTATCTGGTCGACGGGCAGGAGATGACGGGCAACATCACCGACACGCTGGCTCTGCCGTTCAGCCGATCGGTCAACGTCAGCAGCGAGTGGCAATACCACACACCGCTGTACTTGGGGGACAGGTTGCAGGGGACTACGACGATCATCTCGGTAGAGCAGAAGCGCACCCGGGTGGGTACCGGAGTCTTCCTGCAATACGAGTCGGAGTACGTGAAGGTTTCGGGAGAAGTGGTAGCGCTCAACCGAAATACCGTCTTCAACTACGACCCAGACGACGCCTCCAGGCCTGAGCCCGGCACTTCGGCCCGCGCCCAGCAGGGCGACCGAGGTCCCCGCACGCGCTCAGTGGACGATGCCGATACCAGTGTCGACTGGAACACGCCACTTCAGTTCGACGACGTTACGGTCGGTGCGCAAGTGCGCGGACCGGCTCTGGCCCTGACCTACCAGCGCATTGTGATGAACATTGCCGCGGATCGCATGTTTTCCGGGATACACCACAGCGCCGCGGCCGCTCATGCCGCGGGGCTTGCCGACATCATCTTCAATACTCGTGGCCTGGAAACTCTTTTCGAGACCGGGCTTCGTCGCTGGATGGGCCTTCGCGGCAGGTTGGTGCATCTGGGTCCGTTCAAGATGAGTGCCTCAGTTCACCCGGGCGACGTCGTGCAGGCGCGATGGACGGTGACTGGCAAGCATGCCCAGGCTGGCGCAGAAACCGTAGATCTCGAATTCGGTATCTTCGCCGGGGATCGGCAAGCGGTGCAAGGGATTGCCGCCATCGCCCTCGATGGCAAAAAGCAAAGCTGATCAGAAGTTTGTAGGACAAGAAGGGGTCCAATGAGTGTCATCAAGGCGGACGTGGAGGTCTGCCAAGGCTACGCGAACTGTGTCGTTGCAGCGGCCGACGTCTTCGACATCGGTGATGCGGGAACCGTTGTCATTCTTGATGACACGGTAACCGAGAGCGCTGAGGCAAGGATCGTCACGGCAATTCGCAGTTGTCCCGTCTCGGCTCTACGTCTCGCAACGGTGTGAGTGAGACGGCCGTGAACGTGCAAGTACCAGCGGGTGAGTGCGTCGACCATGGTTGAGACGAGTTGGTTCCCGAATGTACTTGCGTTTCAACCGACATGAGTTCTGCTGCTTGCAGGCCGACCGGGGTCTGGCTCCACTCGACGAGGTACGACGTGAGCTCGACGCCTGGCAGACGCGGTGACGGTTTGTGGTGATCTGAGTTACGGCTGTCTCGGGGGTGGTTCGGGCATTACAGCAAAGGAAAGGTAGCGATGACGTTAAGAATGATTACTTCAGGCGGTTCAGATCAAACCGCTCGTAGTCTCGTCGATGTCGATCGCGGGGAGATCAGTCGCGAAATCTTCATCGATGCTTCGATTTTCAACCGTGAGTTGGAGTATTTGTTTCCGCGAGCCTGGTTGTTTGTGGGCCATGCCTCGCAGGTGTCTGCGCCGGGCCAGTTCTTCTCGTCGAGGATGGGTTCGGATCCGGTGCTGTTGACCCGTGACGCTCAAGGTGATGTGAATGTCCTCCTCAACTCGTGCCGACATCGGGGTATGGCGGTGTGTCGCTATGACGAGGGCCGTACGCTGCAGTTCACCTGCCCCTACCATGGCTGGTCGTACTCGATGGACGGTTCGCTGGTGTCCACTCCAGGGGATTTGCACGGTGTGCCGCAGCAGGGCATGGCCTACGGCAATGGCCTTGACAAAGCGAGTTGGGGACTTGTCAGGGCTGCCAAGGTGCACAACTTCAAGGGCCTGATCTTCGCGTGCTGGGACCCCGCCGCCCCGGATTTCGACGAGTATGTCGGCGACTTTCACTATTGGCTGGACAACCTGGCTGATGCTTTCGATGGCACCGAGGGCGCGACCGAGGTGTTCCGTGGAGTGCAGAAGTGGCGCATCAGATCGAATTGGAAGTTCGTTTCAGAAAACTTTCTGGGCGATACCTATCACGGGGCGACGACTCACGCCTCAGTTGAACAGGTGGGTATCGGCCCGGGCGGCAGAAACTCCCGGCGTCACGGTGAACGACAGGATCAGGGTGGTTTTTCGAAGGGCCGAGTGAAGACGTCGTTTCGTACGGGCCACGGTGCATCGGACAACCTGGCGTATGAGATCGCCTATCCTGAGTTCGCCGAAGAACCGGCCTTGAGTGAGTACTTCTCCCAGGCCTGGGCACTCCGTAAAGAGCGGTTAGAGGCGCAGGGCAGACAGCTCGGTGGTCGTGGCCCAGCGACGATGTTCCCCAATATGTCGTTCTCCGCCGGTTTTCCGCGGACGATCCTGGTGTCACACCCGATCAGCCCCACCGAAACCGAAGTGTGGCGGTGGTACCTCATCGACAAGAACGCACCCGATGATGTACGCGACTGGCTGCGCCGCTATTACATGCGCTACTCGGGTCCTGGAGGGATGACGGAGCAAGACGATATGGAGAACTGGAATTACGCGACGCAGGCCAGCCAGGGCGTGATAGCCCGGCGCTATCCCTACAACTATCAGCAGGGTCTCGATATGGAAACTCCCAGTGCGCTCGACCAGGCTGTGCATTCTCACCACCCCATCGCTGGCGAGGTGAATGCACGCGCCTTTTACCGGCGATGGGCCGAGTTCACCGACAACCTCTCATGGCCTCAACTCATCGAACTTGCCAAATCCGACGAGAGAGCCGCACGGTCGTGAGTGCAACGGGCGGTGAAATTTCCACGAGGCAGGATGCGGTAGAGAAGTTGCTGCTTCAGGCCGAAATCGCCGATTTCCTCAATCGGGAAGCCGACCTGCTCGACGAACGACGTTACTCCGAATGGCTCGGTCTGCTCACCGACGACTACGAGTACTCCGTTCCACTGCGGGCGAACGTCGCCTACGACGACCTCGCGCAGCTGGAGCAGACTCAGGAAGGTCACGACATCTGCTGGTTCGACGAGAAAAAGGAGACCGTCGCTTTGCGGGTGGAGCAGCTGATGACTGGACTGCACTGGGCCGAGGAACCCGTCTCGCGAGTGTCACACCTGGTTACCAACGTGCGTATTGAAGGAGTAGACGGCGCGGAAGTCGATGTGAGTTGCCGGTTCCTGGTGTATCGAAACCGGGTCGCCGATGAGACTGATTTGCTGGTCGGCCGGCGCAAGGACCGGTTGCGCCGCGTCGCCGGTGACTGGCAACTGTGCCGTCGCCGGCTACTCCTCGACCAAACGGTCTTACTCGCTAAGAACCTGTCGATCATTCTATGAAGCCGGACCATGTCCTTGAACCCTTGACCTTCAGCACGGCAAAATATAGTCTTCTCTAAACATATTCGATGGGCCGCGACCGATGAGGGGGCAGCTGGATTGTCTACTTCGCTCCAACCGAAGCGGCGTGCCGATGACGTGACCGCCCTGCGTGTGATGACAGAGGAAATGCGCCCGCTTCTCGTCGGCGACGGGTACCAGATGTTCGATGTGCGCGCTCCGCAATCATCTGGCCCACCGCCGCACCAACATCCCTGGGATGAAAGCTATGTCGTGCTGGAGGGCGAACTGTGGGTAAGCCGCGGTGGCGAAGAAGCGACCCTGCAGGTGGGTGAGGCGATTCGAGTGCCGGCTGGCGTCGTGCACGCCTATCGCGTTCTCTCTGACGGCGCCCGGTGGATCACGACTTCGTCTTGCCCGGGCGGCGCGCTGGATTTCTTTTCAGACGTGGACGAAACGTCGAACGGCCCGGGTGACGTGAAGGCCCTCATTGAGGCGGCCAAGCGAAACAGTGTCCGATTCGCCGATCCGGCGTTGGGATAGCCGTCTGTTGAGCCACCAGGCCGCAGATGCCGGCATTCGCCGACGGTGTCGGTAGTCGATTTACGGCCTGACATTCGGTGGTCGGTGTCATGAGGCGGGTCGGCGTGATCGGTTTGGGCGGCATGGGTTCCGCGCTGGCGGCGTCACTTCTTGCGACGGACCATTACGTAGTCTGTTTCGACATTCGCCCCGACGTATTACGCCCAATTGTCGAGCTAGGCGCCGAGGCTGCTGCGGACGCGCGTGAGTTGGCCGGCGCATGTGATGTCGTTTTGACGTTCCTCCCGGGGCCGAGTCAGGTGCTGGAGGTGGCGCTCGGGTCGGAGCGAGGTGTCCTGGCCGGCCTTGCCGACGGGGCCGCCCTGCTGGATATGTCGACCTGTAATCCCGAGGTCGCAGCAATCATCGGGCAGGCCTACGACGCGGCTGGGAGGCGTTTTGTCGATTGCCCCGTCAGCCGAAAGGCGCCGAACATGACCGTTCTGGTCGGAGGGCCAAGCGGGGTGCTCGGCCCTGATGCCGATGTCCTCGCCGCCGTCTCGCGCACCTTGGTGTACTGCGGCCATCGAGGTGCGGGATATGCCACCAAGCTTCTCAACCAGCACGTCAAGTACAGCTGGTACCTCGCTTCGGCGGAAGCCCTCTTAATCGCTGAGGCGATGGGATTGAATGCCGGCGAGGTAGCCGACGCGATCGCGGAGTGCAGCGGGGGGGACTCGGGTCTCACTACGGCGGCGGCGTACTTCCGCCACGACACCGAGTCAGTTAGGAACCGCGCCCCCGCTAGCACCATTACGAAAGACACCGCGCTCGCGGAACGAATGGCGACGAACGCCGGTATCCGCAGCAGGACGCTTGAGCCCGTCGTGGACTTCTTCCAAAGTGTTGCGGCCTCGGAGTTTCGCGACCGTGCCTACCCCGAAAGCACAGAACTTCTTCAACGAATCCGGTCGATGCCTCCGAAGTGAACCCCTACGTCTTGAGTGCGACCCCCGTCACGCTGTATAGCTAACTGAATTGTAAACGGGCCGAATATCGGTGAGCGGAAAGAAAGACCACCGACCATTTGCCGGTATGATCACCACCCGGTGGAGATGTCTGCCAAACCGCTGATCAACGTTGCAAGGGACTTCATGAGTACCGAGAAGTTGACGATGGCCGAACAGGTCGCGGCCAAGACCCGCGAAGCCGGACCCGATCACGACCCCTCTTCGTTGGCGCTCCCGCTTGCGCTCTACCGTGCTGTGACCGCCTTCGGTCGGGTAGCCGTCGATGAGTTGACGCCGGTAGACCTCTCGATGAGCCAGTTCAACGTTCTGACCGTCCTGAAGCGCGCCGACGGGCCGATGACGATGGGCGCACTGGCCGATTCTATTTCTGTACGCCAAGCCAGCCTGACGAGCGTGGTGGACACGCTGACCAAGGCAGGTTTTGTCACACGCAAGGTGAATCCCCGCGATCGGCGCTCGGTTGTGGTCGCGATATCGAAGAAGGGCGATCAGTTCATGACCGAGTTTCTGCCCGGTCATTACGACTTTCTGCAGAGACTCTTTGCCGGTATCAACCCGCGACACAGGCAGCAGCTGCTTGCACGACTGAACGAACTAATAGATTGCTTGGAGAACTACCCGAGTGGCCAGCGCACCTCCTGATCGGTCCCCGGCTATAGGACGGTCGACGCCGCTACGGTGCTGACGTCCACTCACCGGTCCTCGCTTGGCATCCACGGCTCCAACTGAGGGGTCTATCGGGTGCACTCAGGTAGTGAGTACTCCCGAGAAGAACGTTCGCTCGTCGGCTAGGTTGCGTCCGACCTTGGTGAAACGTGGCAGTCCGCGTGGCGTTCAGGGTTTGTCGCGAGGTGCGAATGACATTGCGGCACAGAAAGAATTATTGATACGACGCTGCACGACCGCAGCGAAGAACTGTGTCGATGTGATGGTCGACAGTTTGCGTCGGCAGCCGCACCGCTGCGCCCGCTTGACGTGGGCATCGTCTCCCCTTCGAGAGTCCATTTACACAGGAGCCTAAATTTCTACCTTGCAGATATTCGGGAAGTATGATAAAAACTGGGTACTGTACTGGCTGAGGGGACGTCGAAGGTTGCTCAAAGACGCTTCAATTTGTGTGAGCTTGCTTGGAGCGGAAACACGCTTCGTAGATGTCGACGGCGTCCGAACCAGGACAATTCAGGCAGGGGAAGGTCCGGACCTCATTCTCATGCACGGGGGAGGCGGTCACGCCGAAGCCTTCGCCCGCAACGTGACGGCGCTGTCGCGTCATTTCCGAGTGCATGCGCTGGACCTGTTGGGTCACGGTCTCACCAGTGGTTGTGAGGTCGCCCCGAACCGTAAGGACTATGTCAGTCACCTACTCGGATACATGGACCAGGAAGGCATCGACCGAGCCCACCTGGTGGGCGAGTCGTTAGGAGGTTGGATCGCGGCGTGGACTGCGTTGGAACATCCCGACCGTGTCGACCGGTTGATCTACGTGTGCGGCGCGCGGTTGACGCTAGAGGTCGGCGCCGATGCCGAGGCTCGCACCGCTGCCGGGCGCGCAGAGCTTGCCCGGGTCACCCGGCAATTCCTGGCTGACCCGAGTCCGGCGAATGTGCGGGAGAGGATGGCGTGGCTTTTCCACCACCCTGACCGCGACCTGACCGATGAACTGGTGGCGCTGCGGTGGGCGCTTTACCAGAGCGAAGAATCGCGGTCGGCACTGACGAACGCGACGGCGCCGCCCTCAGCGGCGACTGCTGAGGACAATCTCACGGCTGAGCGATTGACCAGCTTGACCAGGCCCACGCTCGTGCTGTGGACGAGTCACAATCCCTCGGCGACGGTGGAATTCGGACGGCGGGCAGCCGAGCTAATTCCCGGTGCTGAATTCGCATTGATGGAGGATTGTGGCCATTGGCCGCAGTGGGAACGGCCGGAAGAGTTCAACCAAATCCTCACCAACTATCTTCAAGGTGATCGCGAGTCCAGAGGGCAACGTTGATGGAGACAATCGGTTCCAAAACCGGCCCGGCGCTGCCGATAGACTCCTCGGCCTTCTACGACGAGGCGGTGTACCAGCGGGAACTCGACTCCATCTTCAAGCGGTCGTGGCTATTCGTCGGCCACGAGTCCATGATCCCCAAGCCCGGTGACTTCCGCACAACCTATATGGCCGACGACGCCGTGATCGTATGCCGGGACAAGGAATCTCGTGTTCGTGTGCTGCTGAACAAATGTCGGCACCGGGGCAATAAAGTCTGTCAGTTCGACAAGGGCAAGACGAACATCTTTCACTGCAGCTATCACGGCTGGAGTTACGACACTGCCGGACGGCTTCGCAGTGTTCCGCTAGCCGAGAGCGCCTACGGGCCGCAGTTCGATAAGGCCAGCATGGGCCTCGTCTCCCCCCGGGTAGCTACCTACAAAGGACTTATCTTTGCTTGCTGGGATCAGTCGGCGCCGCCGCTGGAAGAATATCTGGGGGAGGGCCTGCTGTGGTACCTCGACAACTTTCTACTCGACTGTGACCCCAACGGCCTGCAGGTCGTTCCCGGCCTGCACCGCTACCTCATGCCCGTCAACTGGAAGTTGTTGGCCGAGAACTTCGGCGGCGACCAGTATCACTTCGCTGCCACTCACGGATCGGTTTCCGCACTGTCGAAAGCTGGGCAGACTGCCCGCATCAACTTTTCGATAGACGAGGGGCAGCACTACAGCGTGGTTCTCGACGGCTGCGCGCCCCATGGGTTGCTGCAACTGGCAGTCGGTAAGAATTTCTATCAGGACGATCTCGCCCAAGCCGAAACGCTGGGTACCGAAGCAGTCGACTGGCTAACCGAACGGCAGCGCCTGCAAGACGAGCGGTTGGCGACATCCCCCGTGCAGCCCTACAGCTTTCACGTAGCCAATATCTTCCCAAACTTCAGCATGATTGGCATGGGCACGGCCTTTTACGGTCGGGGATTCATCATGTGGCAGCCTCGGGGACCGCGGTTGACCGAGGTTTGGGAGTGGTGTCTGGTGGAAAGCTCCGCGCCCCGTGCTGTCAAGGAACGCATGGTCTTCGTCTTGAGTCAGCGGCAATCGGCGGCCGGTCTCGTGACGCCCGATGATCACGAAAACTTCGAACGATTGTCTGACGCCCTTGACACCGGAGTCGCCCGGGATGTGCCGTTCAACTACTCACTCGGCGAGGACGTCGAACCAATGGAGTCGCTGGTTGCGGAGTTACCCGGCAATGTCAGGCCGCAGATCAGCGAAGCCTACCAGCGCGAGTTCTATCGGCACTGGCACCGAACTATGACGGAGCCGGCCTAGCCATGGAGACCAGCCAGTTGGACGTGGAACTGCGGCTGCGAATAAACGAATTCTATGCGCGGGAGACCATGCTTCTCGATGATGGGCGGCTGGACGAGTGGCTGGGCTTATTGGCGCCGGATGTCAGATACACGATGCCATTCCCAGAGTCCAGCACGCATCCGGTCGACGATGATGACGGCCTACCGCCGTTTCTGTTGTTCAACGACGACTACGAATCGCTGAAGCTGAGAATTGCCCGGCTGGCTACTGGGCTCGCCCCCGGGGAAACTCCACGCACGATCACTCAGCGCATAGTCAGCGACATCCTGGTCACCGATGTATCCGATCAAGAGCTGAGCGTCCGATCCAGCGTCATGGTGTTTCTCGTACGCCACGAACGCCACGAGAGCTTCTTCATCGGCAAGCGACAAGACGTTCTACGCCGAGACGAAGACTCGGGCCTGCTGCTGGCCGCCCGGGACATCACCCTGGCTCATAGCGTTCTTCCACGAGCGATTTCGATCTTCTTCTAATGCCCAGTCGTTCACTAGCTCTCAGATAGGTCGCACATGACAGATGTCGCGTCACGCGAGCTCGGCCTAGGATTTCTCGGAATCGGTCAGGCAGTCGCCCGAATCTTCCAACAGTACCCAGACATGTCGACGCTGCCGTATCGGGTTGTGGCGGCAGCCGATACCCGATCACACTCGCTCGCCCGCTTCGCCACCGAGTTCTCCGGCCAGACCTACACGAACGCAGAGCAACTGTGTGCCGATCCAAGCGTGGACGTCGTCTACATCGCCACCCCTCCCGAGCTGCATCGGGAGCATGCGCTAATGGCCGCACGTCACGGAAAACACATGATCGTCGAAAAGCCGTTGGCCATGTCGATCGACGATTGCACTGCAATGGTCGAGGCGGCCCAGGCAGCGGGCGTGCAGCTGATGGCCGGCCACACACACAGCTTTGACGCGCCGGTGCGAGCGATGGCCGAACTTGTAGCCAGTGGCGAACTCGGCGAGTTGCTCATGGTCAACACCTGGAATTTCAACGACTTCAACCGGCGACCGTGGCCGACTTCGGAATTGCGCTCGACCAGCGGGCCCGTTCTCAACCAGGGGCCCCACCAGGTCGATATCGTGCGGCAAATAGTCGGCGGTTTGGCCAGAACAGTGCGTGCGTCGACAATATGGGACGACGTCCGGGAATGCGTCGGGGGATACACCTGTCATCTCGGATTCAAATCAGGAGCTTCCGCCACGCTCGTCTATGACGCGCGAGCTTTCTTCGACGTCGCGGAGTTGCACTCGTGGGTGGCAGAAGACGGCGGCCGACGCAGCCCCCAAGCCAACCAGCGAGTAGCCAACAACTTCGCTGCGCTCAGTCAGAACCCTGACCAACTTGAAGTCGCACTGGAAGCTCAGAAGGAACAGGGCCGCTACGGTGCTGCGACGACGACCGAAGAGTCACAGGAGCTGTGGGGTTACTCCGCCCCCGGAGAGATCATCCACCATCCCTACTTCGGCCTGACCGTGGTGTCCTGCGAACGCGGCGCGATCAGGCAGTCGCCCGACGGGCTGGTGGTGTACGGGCAGAACGGATTGCAGGAGCTACCGGTCGCGCGCACCATGCGGGGCAGGGCCGCAGAGTTGGCTGAACTACATCGGGCGATCACTGAGGACCGCCCTGTTCAGCACGACGGTCGCTGGGGGCGCGCGACGCTAGAAATATGTTTCGCCATCCTGCAGTCGGCCTACGAAGATCGCGAAGTCGTTCTCTCCCACCAGGTATCGCTGTGACTTCAGATGAGGAGAAATCGTGGGTGAGATTGTAGCCGGTTACGCGTCGTCCCATGCCTTCACTTTCATCCCGCCTCCCAGGTGGGAAGGCTTCCGCATAAAGAACAGGCAAAGCTACACATTGCGACGCGGTAAGACCCCACCTCGCCTGAGGAAAGACGAAGAACCATTCGACGACGCTGCGGCGCGTTACGCGCACATCGAGAACGGGCTTCAAAGGCTGCGTGACAGCATCAGACAAGACCGACTGGATTGCCTGATCATCATCGGTGATGACCAGAACGAAAACTTCGACGGTTCGGCACTGCCCCAGATAGCCATCCACACAGGAGATGGGTTCACAGTGTCTGACCGCTTCTTGCCAGACGCGCGGTTTTGGAAAAGTTCGCCCGAGCTCAGTAAGGACTTGAGTGAGCACACCGTCGAGGCGGGGTTCGACGTCGCCACCGTTGTCGATTTCCGTGAGACCACCTTGCACTCACACGCCCATGGCGAGATTGTGGCCAATATCCTTGGAGACCACCAAATCCCAGTGGTGTTGGTATTCCTCAATGCCGTTCACGTGCCGTCGTTGTCGCCTAAACGGTGCTTCGCGCTCGGCCGCGCGATTGCCGACGCCGTGCGGTCACGCCGCCCTGCAGACGAGAGGATAGGTCTTTACGCGTCCGGTGGACTTTCACACTTCACTGCCGGCTTTCCGTGGGCTGCCTACGATGGGCCGCGCGTTCACGGTTCAATCGACGACGAATTCGATCGCCGCACCCTGAAGTGCCTTGCTACCGGAAACGGCTACGAGCTGAGCAAACTGACCAGCGAAGACCTGCTCAACTCTGGCAACATCGAGCTGAGATCGTGGATATGTGCTGTCGGCGCAGTCGGCGGCAACACGCCATGGGCCAGCGTCTATGAGCCCATTCCCCGCGCCCTGATGGGAATGGCCGTCGCCTGGACGAACTGCGAAGTCACTGTTTAGCGCGTAGAAGGTGAGGCACGCGAAATTTGATTCGGCGGGTGTGTGGGTTATCCGCAGATCTACTCGACGTTTGCAGTGAGAACCCCGACGGTCGACGGAAGATGTCGTGGCCGTGATCTTGGGACGAGGGCATGTCTGCCCACCCTCTGGCCCAGTCAACCGGCAGAACCGTGGGGCGGCCGAGACTTCGCTCGCGAAAGGGTGTGTGTCCCAATGTCGTTGTTGCGCCGCCTGCGCGGACTGTCGGCGACAATAGGCCCACACCGAAGCCAGAGTCTCTGTTTTACAGAGAAAATTTCTGCTATACAGTAAGGCTATGGGTGCAGCCCCTAACTGCGTGGAAGTGATGGCTCGTGGTTAACGATGCCCTTCTGCTTCGGGGCCTCAACAGCCCAAGCCCATAGGAACGGACAAGGAGGCGAACCGGATGGCCATTTGCGCTGCCAGCACCGCCCATCGCAGTTTGGGTAAGGCATCCGCGGACTTCGCTGTCGTCGTCAAGGACGGCGTCGACACCGAAACCCCGAGCTGGCGATGAACTCCACCCCTTCGGGCGCAGGGCTAGACACTGAACGACACGCCATCGCGCTGGCCTGTCGCGTCCTGGCGGCGCGCGACTTGGCGCCAGGCATCCTCGGCCACATCAGCCTGCGCGTCGACCGAGATCGACTGCTGATCCGATGTCGTGGTCCGCGCGAGCGAGGGCTCGCGTTCACCAGCGCAGAGGACATCCGGATGGTCACGTTGGACGGTACAGCGGGCGGCAAAGGAGAACTCGACGACGGTTACCAGCCGCCGAACGAATTGCCACTGCACACCGAAGTGCTCCGCACCCGCCGCGATGTCAATGCTGTGGTTCATGCGCACCCCGAGGCGGTAGTCGCCGCCGATCTCGCCGGTCTGGCTGTCCGACCGATCGTCGGAGCGTTTGACATACCCGGTTTTCGGCTCGCCGCGGCTGGCGTGCCGGTCTATCGGCGAGGCGTATTGGTGCGCAATCGGCAACTAGCCCAGGAAATGGTTGCTGCTATGGCAGACCGGCCGGTGGTCGTTCTCCGGGCCCACGGCCTCACCAGTGCTGCGGAAACCGTCGAGCGGGCCGTACTACAGGCCATCAGCGTCGACACGATCTCGCGTTTGTCGCTCCAGATCGCTTCTGCGGGTGGCACTCTGGCTGATTTACCCGACGCTGATGCAGCAGAGCTGCCTAATCTCGGTAACGCTTTCAACGAGACCATCGCGTGGCGTCACGAGTTGGCGCGCCTCGAAACCCATGGTTTGTCGTGTCACCCATCGGAGAAAAGGTCCTCATAGGCACATCCGGGCACGCGCTCATGTCCATTGCCGCGGGTGGTCTGGGACGCGGCTTCCGATCCCATCGGACCATTGGCGTAGACATCCCCTGCACTCTCTTCGCCCGAGCATCGAGACCCGCGTGAATCGGAGCTTCGACAGCGCTGCGCGGATAGACCCCCCATTCAGCGGCGAGGACGCTGGTGGGCAGATGCAGAGCAACAGGAGCATTGCGCATCACCGGAGGGACGATAGTTTTGAGTTGGTTGACCGGGCAAGTCGCCCTGGTGACCGGCGGGGCAGCCGGAATCGGTTTGGCCGTGGTCGAGCGTTTCTTGGCCGAGGGCGCATGCGTGGGCGTCCTGGATCGCTCGGAAGGCGACCTGGCTACCATCGGCAACGCCGACGGCAGGCTCATCGCGGTAACAGGTGACGTGACGTCGTATGCAGACAACGTCACGGCGGTGCGCGAAACGGTCGATGCGTTCGGAAAGCTCGACGTCTTCGTCGGCAACGCTGGGATCTTCGATTACTTTGCCCCCTTGGTGGGTTTCGACGGAGCCGACCTCAGCAGCGCCTTCGATGAGATCTTCGCGGTCAATGTCAAGGGCTACCTCCTTGGTGCCAGGGCCGCCGTTCCTGAACTCCTCAAAAGCGATGGCCCGAGCATGATCTTCACCGTCTCCAACTCTGGCTTCTATGCCTCCGGTGGCGGCCCGCTGTACACCGCTTCCAAGCACGCAGTCGTTGGCGTAGTGCGTGAACTGGCCTACGAGTTGGCGCCGAAGATCAGGGTGAATGGCGTCGCTCCAGGCGGCACGGTAACGGGCCTGCGTGGAATCGAGGACCTCGGCCAGGGTCACAACGTGTTGTCATCGGTGCCCGGCATCGCCGACATGATGAGTACTACAAACCCATTGCAGTACGCGCAGCAGCCCGCCGATCACGCCGGCCTGTATCTGCTACTCGCGTCTGCAGACAACTCGCGAGCGGTGACCGGCGTCGTCATCAACAGCGACGGCGGCTTGGGCGTGCGGGGCCTCAACCAGCCGTCCGGAGGGCTGGAACTTGCCACCGGCGCGATGCGCATCGATGTCGGGTCAACATAGGAGGTTTTACACATGTTGGTGAAAGCGTTGGGTTATGTGGGTGTGGAGTCTCCGGATGCGAAGGAGTGGTTGGCGTTCGGTCCGGAGGTTTTGGGGATGGAGGCGGTTGAGGCGTCCAGTGGGTCGGTCCTGTTGCGGATCGACGACGCGGATCACCGGATCGCCGTTCATCACGGGGACCGCAACCGGATGTTGTATGCGGGGTGGGATGTGGGCAGCGAGGATGCGCTTGAGGCTGCTGGGGAGTTGCTGCACAAGCGGGGCATTGGGTTTGAGGTGGGAACCGAGGAGGACTGCGCGGCCCGCGGGGTGTTGGGCTTTGTGACGCTTTCGGATCCTTCGGGGTTGCGTCATGAGTTGTTCTACGGTCAGAAGGTGGTGCCGGGTTCCTTCCGGCCCGGACGCGCGATGTCGGGGTTTGTCACCGGTGCGCAGGGGTTGGGTCATGTGGTGCTGGCGACGCCGGACCTCGCGCAGGCCGACCGGTTCTTGCGGGGGGTGCTGGGGTTCAAGAAGAGCGATGAGATTTACACCTTCATCGATTTGTGGTTTTACCATTGCAACCCGCGCCATCACAGCATCGCGTTGACCCCGATGCCGGGTGTGCGGGGACTGCACCACGTGATGGTGGAGGTGCGAAGTTTTGATGACGTGGGCATCGCCTATGACCTGTGCATGTCGCGCAACATTCCGCTGAGCATGACTTTGGGGCGCCATGTCAACGATCGGATGGTGTCGTTCTACGTACGCACACCGAGCGGGTTTGACCTCGAGTACGGCTGGGATGGGGCCACCGTCGACGACGACACCTGGACAGTCGCTCAGTACGACCGCCCCAGTGTCTGGGGCCACCAAATGGTCGCCCAAACACCACCAGGCGCACTCGAAGCCGCCACACCGTGAACGCCGCAATCACGAAAACATCTGTCCAAGAGAACATTACGCAGCCCAATCCAAGAAACGTAGGAGAAGTACATGTCTATTGTCGATAAGAACGACATTCAGCAACTGGTAGCGGCGGGCCAAGAAGGCCTTGCAAAGGGCCGTCTGCCCGCCGGGCTGGTCGCCAACGCAGAACTCCACAAGCTCGAAGCTCAGCGAGTCTTCGGCCGGTGCTGGCAATTCCTGGCCCACGAGACGGAGATCCCCCAGGCAGGGGACTACGTGGTCCGATATCTGGGCGGCGGTTCGATCATCGTTGTCCGCGGCGAAGACGGGGAAGTGCGCGCCATGGCGAATTCGTGTCGGCACCGCGGAACAATGCTGTGCCGCACGGAGATGGGCAACACTTCGCACTTCCGCTGCCCCTATCACGGCTGGACCTACCGCAATACCGGAACTCTTGCGGGTGTACCCGCACAAAAAGAGGTCTATGGGGTCGAGATGGACAAGAACGAGTGGAGTCTGACCCAGGTTCCGCGCCTCGAGAACTACCGCGGAATGATATTCGGTTGCCTGGACGAGAAGGCAGAACCTCTCGTTGATTATTTGGGCGATATGGCGTGGTATCTGGACCTGATCACCCAGAAGTCCAAGGGTGGACTGGAGGTGCGGGGTGAGCCCCAGCGTTGGATCATCGACTCCAACTGGAAGCTCGGCGCGGACAACTTTGTCGGGGACGCCTACCACACGTTGATGACGCACCGATCGGCGGTCGAGCTCGGTCTGGCTCCGCCCGATCCGAAATTCGCATCGCAGCCGGCGCATATCAGTCTCTCCAACGGTCACGGCCTCGGCGTCCTCGGGGTGCCGCCCGGGCAACCGATGCCGCCCTTTATGAACTATCCACCCGAGATCGTCGATGGACTCGCCGCGGCTTACGGCGATCAGGACCACGCAGACATGCTTCAGCGTTCGGCCTTCATTCACGGCACGATCTTTCCCAACCTGTCGTTCCTCAACGTCCTCATCGGTAAGGACAACAAGTCAATGCCAGTGCCGATGTTGACATTTCGGCTGTGGCGTCCACTGTCACACGACACGATGGAAGTCTGGTCGTGGTTTCTCGTCGAGAAGGATGCCGACGAAGAGTTCAAACAGCAGTCGTATGAGACCTACGTACGAACGTTCGGCATCTCCGGTGTGTTCGAACAGGACGACGCCGAGACTTGGCGCTCCATCACTGCGGGGACGCAAGGCATTCTCGCAGGCAGCCAGACACTCAACTTCGAGATGGGCATGGGTGTGCTGACCAGCGACGACACGTGGAAGGGGCCCGGTCGTCCCCTGTCCAGCGGGTACGCGGAGCGTAACCAACGCGAATTCTGGGGTCGCCTGTTGGAGTTACTCACCGACTCGGGCGATGACGCCAGCGAAACCGAGCCCAAACCCCAACTACGCGCGCAATCTCTGACCAATGCAGACGAGGTCGCCTGATGAGGCATCAGGCACCTGGTTGTCTCACAACCACAATCAACCAAGTCATTAAGGATGGTGTGCCATGGTAGCGACGGTCGAACAACAGCTTCTGCTCCGCTGTGAGATGGAGAACTTTCTGTTCGAAGAGGCGGAGCTGCTAAACGACGGCCGGTTTCACGACTGGCTAGAACTGTGCGCCGAAGATATCCACTACATCGTCCCGGTGCGCGTGAGCAGAGAACGCGCCAACGGCGACGGAAATTCGACGACCATGACCCACTGGGATGACGACTACGCGGGCTTGCAGCTGCGGGTGCTACGTCTGGACACCGAATACGCATGGGCAGAAGATCCGCCCTCACGGATCCGACACCACGTGTCGAATGTGCGGGTACGCCCCGGGGCAGGGACGGACGAATACGATGTCCGCTCCAACCTTCTCGTGTTCCGCAACAGGGGGGACAGTCCGCAGCACGACCTCATCTCTGCGGAGCGCCACGATGTCATCCGCCGCAGTGAGATGGGCCTGCAATTAGCGAGCCGACGGGTAGTGCTTGATCATGCCGTTGTCGGCACCCACAATCTGGCTAACTTCTTCTAACGGGGTGACGTTGAGCGTGCATTACTTAAAACCTAGAAAGGTACAGGCGTGACCGGCGACCAGGGTGCGGCGACGACCATCGCGAACGAGTTCGCCGTCGTCACCGTCGACAAAATCTTTACCCGCAATGGAGAGCGGTTGGAGATTGCCAGCCCCCGCCTCGGCTTCCGAATTCAGCTCGACCCGTTGGAACTTGAGAGTCTGTCATGGCAGACCAAGGAAAGCCTTTCGCGGTTTCTCGAGGACCCGTACGGTCCTGGCCATTGACCTCGCGCACGTCAGTGAGCAGGGGATCGTTTTCCTACTTGACGCCCTTTCACCAATCGTCGAAAGGACGTCTGTAATGACAACTGCAGGTGCTGCGCGGCGGCTTGCCTTGGTTCTCCGCTCGATCTATCGCGGTGGAGGGGTGCACTTAAGTGAGGAGTGGACAAGTGATCCATGCGGAAGTCGATCCACGTCGGTGCTGCGGCTACCAGTTGTGCGTGGACGTCGCGCCAAGTGTCTTCGCTATCAACGCGGCTGGGAAGGCGGAATTATTGGCGCGCGACATTCCCGCTGATCTAGAGGTCAACGTCCGCGCGGCAGCACGCGAATGCCCGTCGGCAGCGATCACCGTACGTGCTTCCGGGTCCGCGCAATGACACCGGAAACGTCTTCCTCGGGTAGGTTCACCCCCAAACGACCGTCCCCCGTTGTCGCAGGCGCTCACCCGGCGCCGTCTGATCTCTTGCGTGGTGCGACCTTCCGCCTACTATGTCTCTGCTTCTCACGAGCACGAGGCGATCAAGAAGGCCGAGGGAGTACGCCAAGAAGTTTTCTGTCGCCACTATCGCCTCACACCAGAAGACCGCCGATAACTCCTCGACGTGATGGGATTGTCAGAGGTTGACCTATGAGAACGGCTGTCGTCTATCGCCGGCTCGCCAGAGACGTGAAGGACGACTTCGAGAAGGACAACTACAACCCGCCTGACGAGGCGCAATTTGAAATGTGCGTCTTCTCTGATGGCCGTGTCGCGCAGCGCTGGATGGTAGGCGCTGGGTCTTGCGTCTGGTGGGATGACCTAGACCATCTGTATAAGGTTCACATCTACGCGCACCCTGATTACGGAACAGCGGTTATCTGGTCCGACGGCGAGGTCGAGGAGCTATGACAGCTCGTGCAGTTAAGAGATCGAATTGCCAATCTGTGTCGGTGATGATCACCGAAACGGCCTGTGTCGTTCCTTTTTTCGCGAATATTGACTTACCTCCAACTCTTCCGCTTTCGATGTGACACCAAGGCGATTGTGCGCCGTGCGGTGTCGGGCGATATCTTCGCTATCGACTACCGCAACGCTTGGTCATCGCGAGCTTTGGCAGAGCGTTTAGCGCAACATCGCCAGCTGGCCTAGTGTGGCCGAAGTGTCTGAGAACAAGCCATCATTTTTCCGTCTCTCCCAGCGATTTTGATCTCGCCCTCTATGTCTTCAGAGCGCGAGAAGGTTCCAAGCTTTCAAGGAATGGGATGGATGCCAGAAGTGCTCAACCTACTGGCTTGCATGAACGGAAGGCGCGACGAGAAGCAAAATCGTTGTGACTATTTCAGTGCCCCACCGTGTAATACATTTGCGGCACTCAAGGTATGCAGACCCGTCAGGCCCGATTGGCTCCTCCATCTCCGCTGGGATGTGATCTGTGAGCGCAGGCTATTGCACACGCAAGCTGGGTATCGGATGCGTTCCCGCCAGAGGCGCGAATCCCCTCCGGAGGGCACTTGCACCGGGGTGCGATCGCGCCAGTCAACGCCACGCGGGAACTGTCGAGCTGACGCCGGCCAGCTCACACAGCTCCAGAGCGTCCTTCAACAGTGTCGGCTGCCAGGTGAATGGGACCACTTCAGAGCTGGTTTTGCCATGAGCATGGGACCACCTGTTTGCCATTGATGGGACCATCTGGCTGGCGGTTTGCCAGTTCTGGGACCACCTCGGCGTGGCGTGGGTTCTTCCGGTTGTTGGGCCGCTGTATTGGCCTGATGAGCTACCGGGAGGTATCGGTGATCGAAATCGTGGAAATGCTGCGGCTGTGGCTGCAGGGGTTGGGGTTGCGGGAGGTGGCCCGGTTATCGGGCACCGACCGCAAGACCGTGCGCAGGTATGTCGACCGAGCCCGCGCCAGTGGGCTGGACCGCGATGGCGGAGACGGTCAGCTCACTGATGAGTTGATCGCGGCGGTGATTGCCGGGGTGCGTCCACACCGGCCGGCCGGCAAGAGCTTGGCGTGGGAGACGATCGCCGCCGAGCACGAGCAGATCAAGGCCTGGCTCAAAGACGGGTTGACGCTGACCAAGATCCATACGCTGTTGGGGCGCCGGGGTGTGGTGGTGTCGTATCGGACGTTGAATCGTTACGCCACAACCGAGTTGGATTTCGGCCGCCGCCAAGCCACGGTGCCGGTGGCCGACTGCGAACCGGGTGCGGAGGTGCAGGTCGACTTTGGGCGCCTCGGGATGCTCACCGATGCCGCCGACGGCCGGCGCCGAGTCGTGCAGGGATTGATCTTTACCGCGGTGTATTCGCGGCACATGTTCGTCTGGCCCACCTACCGTCAGACCCTGGGTGATGTGATCGCTGGGTTCGAAGCCGCGTGGGTGTTCTTCGGCGGAGTGTTCGCGGTGGTGATCCCGGACAACATGAAAGCCATCGTCACCACCGCGCATGCGACCGAGCCCCGGCTTAACGATGCCTTCCGTGAGTATGCGCAGTCGCGTGGGTTCGCCATCGACCCGGCGCGGGTCCGCAGCCCGCGCGATAAGCCGCGAGTGGAACGCATGGTGACCTACGTGCGGTCGAATTTCTATGCCGGAGAAGCATTCCGGGATCTCGACGACTGCCGCAACCGCGCCGAGCAGTGGTGCGCTCAGATCGCCGGGCTGCGGATCCACGGCACCACCCGGCAGCGCCCGGCCGAGGTGTTCGCCGCCGACGAACTGCCCGCACTCAAGCCCGTGCCTGAGACGGTATTCGACGTTCCGGTCTGGACCCATCCGAAGGTGGCACCCGACCGCCACGTGCAGGTGGCCAAGGCGCTCTACAGCGTGCCCGGAGAGCTGGTCGGCAAGCGCATCGAGGCCCGCGCTGATGCCCACTCGGTCAAGCTGTACTGGCGTGGTGAGCTGATCAAGGTGCATCCGGTGATGGCGCCGGGCCGCCGGCACACCGATCCGGCCGATCTCCCTCGGAGGTCTCGGTCTATGCCATGCGGGATCTGAAAGCCCTGCAGCGCAAGGCAGCTGCGCACGGCACCCATGTCGGCGCCTACGCCACCGCTGTGTTGGAGCATCCGCTGCCGTGGACCAAGATGCGTCAGGTCTACCGGCTGCTCGGGCTGGTCCGCCGTCACGGCGCCGACGCCGTGGATGACGCGTGCCGCCGGGCCCTGGACACCGAGGTCATCGACGTCGGGCTCATCGAGCGGATCGTGACCCGCGGCGGCGGTGAACAACTGCCACTGATGCCCACACCACCGGCGCAGGCGTCGCGGTTCGTCCGTGACGGCGCGGATTTCGCGGTGCGGAGACCCTCATGAGCCCCGCCCGTCCCGATGCCGCACCGGCGGTCAAGCCGATCGAGGTCTCCGCTGACCTCAAAGCCCTGATGCGTCGCCTCAAGCTCGGGCAGTTGCTCGACACGCTGCCCGAACGGCTGGCGTTGGCCCGCACCAACCGGCTGCCCCATCACGACTTCCTGGAGTTGTTGTTCGCCGACGAGGTCACCCGTCGTGACCGCGAATCCGCGGCCCGTCGCGCCAAGGCCGCCCACCTGGACCCGGCGATGCAGCTGCAGGCCTGGGACGACTCCGCTGCGGTGGCGTTCGATCAACAGTTGTGGGCCGAATTGACCTCACTGCGGTTTCTCGCCGATGCCTACAACGTGCTCGTCATGGGACCGGTCGGAGTGGGAAAGACGTTCCTGGCCAACGCTTTAGGGCACATCGCGGTACGCAAACATCACAGCGTGCACACCGAACGGGCCGACAAACTGTTCAAACGCCTACGCGGGGCACGACTGGATGGCAGCTACGAAGACGAGATGCGCAAACTGCACCGCGTCGACCTACTGATCATAGACGACCTGGCGCTGCACCGCCTGGAGGCCACCGAGACCACCGACTTCTACGAGATCATCGTCGAACGCCACCGCGCCGCCTCGACCGTCATCACTAGCAACCGCGAACCACCCGAGATCCTGACCATGATGGCCGACCCGCTGCTGGCCCAATCGGCGATGGACCGACTGCAATCAGCAGCCTACGAACTCGTCGTCGAAGGCGAGTCCTACCGGCAACGCCAGAAACCAGGGACACGAAAGCCGGCCCCTCCGACTTCGTCGGATTGACCGGCAACCACCCCTTCGGCCACTATCAACGCACGGCCTGAAACCGGAACAACCCGGTCCCATGCTCATGGCAAACCAGAGGTCCCATCACCCTGGCAGGCGACAACAGCAATATCGGGGTCGGAGCGGTCGCCGACCAGCACACCATCGAGGTGGACGATGCACGCGGCAGCCAGTGACCCTGCTGCCTGGAGAAAGGACAACACGCGTCTACAAGAATCACTCTCTGCTTAACAGAGTTCTTCATCCACTAGAATGTTTCGTGTGCATGCGGTCGGGTGACGCAGGACCCTGAGTCGGAGGCCAGACCTTCCGCGTCGGTGTTCGACGGAGCGACAGATTCTGTCGGCGAACTGCGGTTACCGCAGCGAGAAAGTGAGGTGTTACCAATGGCGGATGGGCCGAAGATGGCAGGATCGTACTTCAGCCGACGCGAGACCGTATGCACCGAACAGTTGAGCGCGGCCGAGCACCTCGCTTCGGAAATTTTCACACCGCACCGTCTCCGCTACTCCCGTCGAGGCCAGCGTTTGAATGCGCGGCTCAGCGCCGCACGAATCGGTGCTGTGACCGTTGGCTATCTTCGGTACGGTGCAGATGTCGAGCTCGTCAATTCGACTGCGCTCGATGATTACCACATCAACGTTCCCCTCACCAGCCACGCCGATTCGTGGTGCGGCTCAGCCACGGCCCAAGCGACGCCCACGCAGGCGGCGGTTTTCCTCCCAGGCCGTCCTGCCGGCATCAAGTGGGCCGCCGATTGTGGTCAGCTGTGCGTGAAGTTCAGCCGCACGGATCTGGAATACGAACTCGAGGGCTTGCTTGGACGACCTGCGGTTAGGCCGCTGAGTATCGCGCATAGCATGGATTTGACGGCGGGCAGCAGTCGTGCGTGGCTTGCGCTGCTATCGGTCTTATATCGGGAGGTCGCTCGCCCTGAGAGCATCGTGCAACATCCGATGACCGGGCGACATTTCGAACAGTTGCTCATGCATGGGTTTCTACTCGCCCACCCTCACTATCAGGCCATGGCGCTCGCCGCCGACCAACACGCAGCGCCGCCGCCCAAAGTACTCAGGACAGCTCTCGACCTAATCGAGGAGCATCCCGAACGGAGTTGGACGACAACCGATCTTGCTCGCGAGGTTGGTATCGGTGTCCGCGCTCTTCAAGAGAGCTTCAAGCGGCACGTCGGGCTTCCTCCGCTCACGTATCTGCGCGAAGTCCGGCTGATCCGTGCGCATGCAGAACTGGCGGCGTCGTCTGAGGGTGCCGTGACTGTTGCCCGCGTAGCGATGAAGTGGGGCTTTGGTCATCTGGGCCGCTTCAGCGCGGAGTATCGGCGCAAGTTCGGCGTCACTCCCCAACACACCTTGCGCGCTACCTGAACATCGCCTTCGAACCGCGTCATCGCTAGGCCAGGAATCGGTCGACGGTCTTGATGATCTGGTAGGCGACTCGCAGTGTCGGTACATCCATGCCCAGTTCTTGAGCGGCGGCGAGATAAGGCGTCAGCATGAAGTCGACCTCGGTCTTACGTCGTCGCAGAACATCCTCGTACATCGAGGGGTGTCCCAGGTTTCCCTTCTCGCGCATTACTCTGCCTTGCCCGATGACAAACTCGATCGCGTCGGCCGTCGGAAGGGCATCGAGTTCCTTCAGGCGGGAGAGAGGCGCAAAGAAGTTCATCGGCTCGTAACCCTTCGCCCGGTAGACCCCAAGAAGGTCCTTTGCCAGCGCGACGAAGTACATCGCTCCCTCGCGCACCTCCATGCCCTCGAAGACCGAGGCGTCAGGGATTGCGCCCAGCGCCGTGACCGACCACGCGGCCGCCAACGCGATCTGGGCGAGCTTTTCCCACTCGACCTGCTCGATGTTGCCTACCGCCTTTGCAGGAAGGCCGGCGTTGGTGAAGGCAGCCGTCAAGTCGTCGACGCGCGCACTAGATGTTCCGTCAAGTTCGCCGAAGTAAGCGGTCACCTCAGCTGTAAGGTGATTTCTGACGAGGCCCGGTTCGAGCAAGGTGCCGCCCTCGATGGTGGAGGCTCCGATCACCCTGTCGGGCCCAAGCCACCCGGCGAGCGTCGCATCCTTTTCGACGGTGTTCTGCACCGACAACGCGCTGCTCACGAAATCACGCAACCCGTCGGCCTCCGCCAGGGCCTGCGCGGTATCTTTGCCCTTCACCGCCAACACCAGGTAATCGAAATGCCCCGTAACTTTTGCTGTCTGGTCGACCGCCGTCAAGTTATCAGTAATCACCAGGTCGCCCCGACGGCCCGTGATTCGGAGACCGTAGCGCGTGATGGCCTCGGCGTGCGCCGGCCTGCCGACCAGGGTGACATCGACGCCAATGTTCGCCAAATATCCGCCCAAGACAGATCCGAGCCCACCAGCGCCCAGGATTAGGACGCGCATCAAATGGCCTCGGCGGTCGTCAGTTTCTCCTGCAGGACTTCCCGCTCCGGAGCAGACAGCCGGGCCTTGACGGGCGGTCGCACCGGGCCGGCACGCAGCCCCAACAGTTCGAACCACGCCTTCAGATAGGGCATGGCCGCGACGTAGGAACCCGTTGCTGCGATGCGGCCGATGAGCACCTCTTCGTACACCTGGCGAATTGCGTCCACCTTCGCCGACACAGGTAGCGCCCCCGCGAGTTCACCAGCAAACGCAAGGTCGGTGTAGTGGTGCAGTTCCTGCCGCCGTTTCCCGTAGAGGATCAGGGAGAGCTCCCCGTAAAGCACCCGACCCCCGAAGAGCGCAGCATCATGCGCCCAATAGCGCTCATTCGGCTCGCTGATCACAAGATGGTCCCCGAAGCGGCGGCGCAATGCGATGCTGTCGGTCCAACTCAAAGTGCCATTCTTGATCCCAACGACGTTGGAGTGCTCGGCGATCCGAGCGACTGCGTCGTGGCTATACACGAAACCGGATACCGGCGTCCGGTAGAGCACAAGCGCCAGCCCGGTGGCGGGCGCCACGAAGTCGAAGTAGTCGACCACGTCGTCGTCGGTCTTGAGCTGCACCGATGGGTTCATGATCTCGGCGCCGGTGAAGCCCAGGGACTCCACGAACCGCATTTTTTCGATCGCCTGGTACGCCGAATGGTCCAGAATGATCGTGAACAAGGGCAGGCGGCCGGCGGTGGCATCGGCGACTACCTCGTGGTAACGCTGCCATTCGGCCAGTGTCATGTTCCATCCCTCGGCGAAAAACCCGCCGACGACAAGGCCGGTGCACCCCATCTCCACAAACGCGTCGATATTCTGCCGCAGACCCTCTTCGTCCAGCTCGAACGCGTCGGTGAGGGGCGTGACAGGACACATATAGAAGCCTCGAAGGTTCTCGGCGGCCCACGCCCTGGCGTCGGATCCCAGCGGTGTCGTGGTGGTCATGTTCTTTGCAATTCCTTCGGCGATAGTTCGGCTGTTGAGGGTTTGAGGGTGGGCGGAACCGCCTCCCTCGCTGAATATTCGAAGCTGCGGAGTGCGCCGGCTTTCTGTAAATCATTGGCGGGGAGACTCGTTGGCGTCTATCCAGTAAGCGCTGCGCGGACTCCGGTTCGCGCCTAACGTGTGGCACTTCGACCTAGGTTGCGGCCGCCGCGAAAGCTTGCCCGGTCGAGAGATTCTGTCTCAACGGCTACGACGGCGCCTGACGGGTCATAGCAGTCGCCCAATGCCGCGCGCGGCGACCTGCAGGGCGCCGAGAAGCCGCTGACGATCGCGCTTCAGCGTCGGTACCACCACGGCGATCGCGGCGACTACGGCGTCGTCGGTCTGACGGATGACCGGCACCGCCAGCGAACATGCACCCAGCGACATCTCCTCGCTCGTGCTGGCCACTCCTTCACGATGGATGCGCTGCATCTGCGAAGACAGCACGGTCGGCGACACGATGGTGTACGGCGTGATGCGAGTCAAGGTGGCGAACACTCGGTCTTTAACGTCCTCCGGCGCGTGGGCCAGCAGCACCTTGCCAACGCCGGTGCAGTGCATCGGCAGCCTGCTGCCGACGGTGCTGACAATCGGGACAGATGTCCGGCCCATCATCCGTTCCAGGTACAGCACCTCGTCGCCATCGCGCACGGCCAGGTGCACGGTGGCAAGGGTCGCCGCGTATACGTCATACAAGAACGGTTCAGCCACCTGGCGCAATTGGCCTTCCACCGGCGCCAGCAATCCCGCGTTCCAGACCAGCCTGCCCACCACGTACTGACCGTCGGCGCGGCGCTGCAATGCCGAGCCGGCGACCAACTCGGCCGCAAGGCGGTGTGTGGTGGCAATCGGCAGTCCGGCCCGGCGGGCCAACTCGGACAGGGTCAGGCTGTTATGCCGCTCGTCGAAGGCGCCGAGAATGTTCAGCAAACGCGAGGTGACAGTGGTTCCCGGCGTCGAAGTGTTCCCTGCCAATTGTGGATGGCCTTTCCGCTCAGTGGAATTCTACCGTTCGCCAGTCTCAACGTCGTCGGTACCGTAGGCGCCGTGGCAGCGTTGATCGACAGCAATCCCGACGGCGCCGTAGCGAGCCAGCCGGAGATCAGCGCGGAGATCGGTGCGATCGAGTCCGCCTACCAGCGTGCAGGGGTCGAGGAGACGCAGCCGCGCCTGAGTTATCCGCCTTACCGGAGCAGCCTGCTACGGCATCCGACAAGGGACCTTCACCACGCCGACCCGGAAGGGGTCGAGCTATGGACGCCGTGCTTCTCCGAACGCGACGTTCACCCGCTGGAGGCCGACCTCACCGTTCAGCACTCGGGTGAACCCATCGGCGAACGACTGGTGGTGACCGGCAGGGTCGTCGACGGCGCAGGGCGGCCGGTGCGGCGCCAGCTCGTCGAGATTTGGCAGGCCAACGCCGGCGGGCGTTACATCCACAAGGGGGATCAGCACCCGTCCCCAATCGACCCCAACTTCACCGGCGCCGGCCGCTGTCTGACCGACGAGGACGGCATCTACCGGTTCACCACGATCAAGCCGGGGCCGTATCCGTGGAAGAACCACCGCAACGCGTGGCGGCCCGCACACATCCACTTCTCGCTCTTCGGCACGGAATTCACGCAGCGAATGGTCACCCAGATGTACTTCCCGGGCGACCCGCTTCTCGGCCTTGATCCGATCTTCCAGGCGATCCCGGATCAGAAGGCGCGCAGCCGGCTGGTGGCCAGCTACGATCACGAACTCAGCACCCACGAATGGGCTACCGGCTACCGATGGGACGTCGTCCTGACCGGGTCGGCGCGCACCCCAATCGAGAACCTCGGCCGCGGAGCCCACCGCTGATGTCCACGCTGCTGCCGGCCACCCCTGGCCAAACCGTCGGACCGTTCTTCGGTTATGCACTGCCCTTCGACAGGTGTAACGAGTTGGTGCCGCCCGGTTCGCCGAACGCTGTTCAGTTGCACGGCGTCGTCGCAGACGCCGACGGCCGGGGGTTACCCGACGCGCTGCTGGAGATCTGGCAGGCCGACGCCGACGGCAGCATCCCGAACGCCAGCGGCTCCCTGCACCGAGACGGCTGGACCTTCACCGGGTGGGGTCGTGCCACTACGGATGAAGCGGGGCGGTACACCTTTACCACCGTCATCCCCGGTGTCACCGAACCCGTTGTGGCGCCGTTCATCTCGATCACCGTGTTCGCCAGGGGACTGCTGAACCGGTTGTTCACCCGCGCCTACATTCCCGGCGAGCAATTGGAGAACGATTCGCTGCTGAACACGCTTACGCCCGAGCGTCGTGACACGCTCATCGCCACCCGCGACCAAACCGGTCTACGCTTCGACATCCAACTGCAGGACACCCCGGACAAGCCCGAGACGGTCTTTCTGCGTTACCCGGGCCACCAACGATGATCGATCTGTTCTGGCCGGGCGACGATCTCGCGGGCGACCTGATGAGCGACGGCGCATTCCTGTCCGCGATGGTCGCGGTGGAACAAGCCTGGCTGGATGGACTCGTCGATGCGGGCATCGCGCCCCGGCAGGCGCGGGCGGACCTGACCATCCTGCTCGCCGACGGTGACGCCGCGACGATCGCCCGGCGCGCTGGCGCGGACGGCAATCCCGTCTCCGCCCTGGTGCTGGTGTTGCGGGAACGCTCGGCGGAACCAACGGCCCGCTGGGTGCACCGCGGGCTGACCAGTCAGGACGTCGTCGACACCGCACTGATGCTCTGCACGCGTGACGTCTTGATCCGCCTCGGCGACGAGTTCGCCATCCAGGTACGGGCGCTGACCGAACTGGCCGAAACTCACCGTGACACATCGGCACTCGCCCGCACGCTGACCCAGGCCGCACTGCCGAGCACCCTCGGCGCCAAGTTCGCCCGCTGGCTGACCGGTGTACTCGACGCCGCCGAGCCCATAGCGGGGCTGATGGCGTCGTTGCCGGCGCAGGTCGGTGGCGCGGTGGGATCGCTCGCAGCCGCAACCGAATTGGCCGGATCCGTCGAGGGGGCCATCGCTCTCAGTGACGGCTTGGCCGCCACGCTGCGGTTGGCGCCCACCCCGCCCTGGCATACCACCCGGTGGCAGGTCACCCGGATCGGCGACGCGCTGGTGAGCTGCTGCGACGCCTGGGGCCACATCGCCACCGACGTCACGACGGGCTGTAGGCCCGAGATCGGCGAGCTGGCTGAGGGGCATGGTGGCGGCTCGTCGACGCTGCCGCACAAGAACAACCCGGTCCGCTCGGTGCTGATCCGCCGCGCCGCGCTCACCGCCGGACCCCTTGGCAGCATCCTGCACACCGCCGCAGGCGCGACCGTCGACGAACGCTCCGACGGCGCTTGGCACACAGAATGGGCAACCCTGCGGACGCTGGCCCGCCACACCGTCGTCGCCGCCGCGCACACATCCGACCTCCTGTCCGGCCTCCGTGTCGACCCGCCGCGCGCCGCGGCCAATCTGGCCGCCGCCGAAAGCCTGCTTTCCGAACAGCGCTCGATGACCGAGCTGACAGGTCGTGCAGCGCTACCCGGCTACACCGGCGCCGCGGATCGGCTGATCGACTCGACACTCGGCCGGGCTTGCCGCTTCGTCAAGGACGCGCCATGAGCAATCCGCCTCTCACCGCCATCCACCTCGGCGGACCCGACGACGGGCCGCTGCTTTTGCTGGGCCCCTCGCTGGGGACAACGACGGCCACCCTGTGGACAGGCGTGGCGCAACGACTGGTCGATCATGTGCGCGTAGTCGGATGGGACCTTCCCGGTCACGGCCGCGGCCGTCGGGCCCACCCGTTCACCATCGCCGACCTCGCGGCAGCGGTGCTGGTGATCGCGGACGACCTTAACGTGGAGACATTCCACTACGCCGGTGATTCGGTGGGTGGATGCGTCGGTCTGCAGCTGCTGCTCGATGCTCCGCAACGGGTCAGCTCGGCGACCCTGCTGTGCACCGGCGCCGCCATCGGCACCCCGGACGGCTGGCTCGCACGTGCCGCTACCGTCCGCGCCGGCGGTGTCGACACGATGCTGACCGGCGCGGCCGAGCGCTGGTTCGCGCCGGGCTTTGTCGACCGCGAGCCGGGGACCGCCTCGGCGCTGCTGGATGCCCTGAGTCACACCGATGCGGAGTCCTATGCGCAGGTATGCGAAGCGTTAGCAGTGTTTGATGTAACCGATAGGTTGTCCGAGATCGGCACTCCGGTCCTGGCCGTTGCGGGTAGCGCTGACAGCCCCACGCCGCCGGAATCGTTGCGGCGCATCGCCTCCGACGTAAAAGACGGAGACCTGGTGGTGCTCGAAGGCGTCGGACACCTGGCCCCCGCCGAAGCGCCGGAGCGCGTGGCCGGCCTCATCGCAGAGATCGTCGGTGTTCCGCAGCCCCCGAGCAAGACCCTCGAAGACGTGCACCGTGCAGGAATGGCGGTACGGCGGGAGGTGCTGGGCCATGCGCACGTCGACCGGGCAGTGGCCGGTACCACCGACCTGACCGCCGACTTCCAGCACATGATTACGCAGTATGCCTGGGGCAGCATCTGGACCCGCCCGGGTCTCGACTTCCGCAGCCGCTCGATGATCACGCTGACGGCGCTGGTCGCCCGCGGCCACCACGAGGAACTGGCGATGCACCTGCGGGCGGCCCGCCGGAACGGTCTGAGCAACGACGAGATCAAAGAGCTGCTCTTGCAAACCGCGATCTACTGCGGAGTTCCCGACGCCAACTCCGCCTTCCGCATAGCCGCCGAGGTCTTGCCGGAGTTTGACGAGCACCCAGGTGCGCCGTCATGAGTCGCACCGTTGTCTGCGACCGTGCCGAGGATGCCGTCGCTGGAATCGAAGACGGTGCAACGGTTCTCGTCGGGGGGTTCGGCATGGCGGGCATGCCCACCACGCTCATCGATGCGCTGATTCGACAGGGTGCCGCCGACCTCACCATCGTCAGCAACAACGCAGGCAACGGCGACACCGGCCTGGCCGCGCTGCTGGCGGCGGGCAGGGTCACCAAGGTCATCTGCTCCTTCCCCCGACAGGCCGACTCGTACGTGTTCGACGCGCTCTACCGGGCGGGCAAGGTCGACCTCGAGGTGGTCCCTCAGGGCAACCTGGCCGAACGGATCAGGGCGGCGGGGGCCGGCATCGGCGCATTCTTCTGCCCGACGGGGGTTGGCACGCCACTGGTCGAGGGCAAGGAGATCCGCACCATCGACGGCCGCGACTACGTGCTGGAGTACCCGATCTTCGGAGATGTGGCGCTCATCGGGGCGCACGTAGCGGACCAGGCCGGAAACCTGTTGTACCGCAAGACCGCGCGAAACTTCGGCCCGGTGATGGCGACCGCGGCATTGCTTACTGTCGTCGAGGTCTCCCGCGTCGTCGACACCGGGCAGATCGACCCCGAGACGGTCGTCACGCCCGGCATCTACGTCGACCGCGTCCTCGACCTGTCCGCAATTCCCGAGACGTCCACGGAGGCAGCCTCGTGACGAGAACAGTCGACGCATCGACCCGCGCCTGTGTCGAGCACCTCGACCGGGGCCCGCTGGACCGTCGGGAGATCGCCGCGATGATCGCCCACGACATCCCCGCGGGTTCGTACGTGAACCTCGGCATCGGGCAGCCCACTATGGTCGCTGACTTCCTGGACCCCGCCGCGGGGGTCGTGTTGCACACCGAGAACGGGATGCTCGGGATGGGTGGGGAGGCGATCGGCGACGCAATCGATCCGGATCTGACGAACGCCGGCAAGATCCCGGTTACCGAAACCCCTGGGGCATCCTACTTCCACCACGCCGACTCCTTCGCCATGATGCGCGGCGGTCATCTCGATGTCTGTGTTCTCGGCGCGTTTCAGGTCAGCGAGCGCGGGGATCTCGCCAACTGGCACACCGGGGCGCCTGACGCCATACCCGCCGTCGGCGGCGCGATGGATCTTGCTATCGGCGCGAAGAGCGTGTTGGTCATGATGACGCTGTTCGCGAAGGACGGAACCGCTAAATTGGTTCCTTCGTGCAGCTATCCACTGACCGGACTTGGATGCGTCAATCGGGTGTACACCGACTATGCCGTGTTTGACATCGACCACACCGGTGGCGGCCAGCTGCGGGTCTTGCACACGTTCGGGCTCAGCATTGCCGCGCTCGAGGAGCGGATGCGCATGGCACTCTCGTGTGATGGACGCGTCGCTGATCTTCGTCAATGCTGACCTTGGCGGCGCTATCGGCATCGCAGGCGGCCTCGGTGATCACCGACGGGCAGATCTTTAGGGCATGCAGCGAATCCTCGTGTACGTCTCCAAGTTTCATGACGCAACGGCAAGTTCCAGGACCAAGGTCAGCATGATCGTCGTCGCAAATCCCCGCAAAATCGGTGCCCAGGCTGGACCGCTGGTTTCCCACGCTCAGCCCGAAGAAGTGTGCCGGAACATCGCCAGGACCGAGGGAACGAAATTCAGCGGAGGGGAGCCGAGCCAACCCGATGGATTACCCGGCTACTTCGCCGCTTCGACGATTGTTGCCACCCTTGAACCGGCATCCGCCGTTGTTCAGGACATGCAGGACGACATATTCGGTTCGGTGCTCACGTTGAAGGAATTTGACGATGAGGTTCAGGCGATCAGCCTGGCTAATGCAACTCCGTATGGTCTTGCAGTCGCGGTGTGGACCCGTCTCAACGACGCCGCGATTGGCTTGAGCCGTGAGGCTACAGCCGGCTTTACATGGTTCAACGGCTCCCGCAAGAACAGTCCCGAGATGTCCTGTAGCGGCGTCGATAATCCGGGCTGCACCATAGCCGGGGCAGCGAAGGAGACGAGGATTTTTGGTTCGTATGACCCGTATCCCGCACGGCATTCATGGCGCATTCATCGAAGTGCCGCGGTGAGCTCAATTCTCGCTGAGCCGCCGGTCGCCGCTGATTGGATCCCGTCCATTTTCGATCAGTGTGACGAGGCTGCAGGCGGCATCTTGGCAGACTACGGCATAGGGATGTTTCTTGTGTGTAACTCGACCCACGAAAAGCGGCCCCGCGGTGATCAACTCGACGCCCGGCGACCGAACCCGGGCGCAATGAAGATGGTCAGAGAGCCATCAGGCCGCCGCCGCCTCCGACACCCTTTGACGCTCACGGTAGGTATCGTTGCGGTGCTTGGCGTGCAAGCACTACTGATAACGCCCGCCGCACATGGCGATAACAAGCGCCTCAATGACGGCGTAGTAGCGAACGTATACACCATTCAACGCCAAGCGGGCTGCGTGAGCGACATCAAGATTAGTCCGAGTCTCCAGCTCGCTGCGCAGTGGCACGCACGCGATGCGTTGACCAACCGCAACGTCAACGGCGATGTCGGATCGGATGGTTCTACGCTACAGCAGCGGGCGGAGGCCGCGGGATTTAGCGGCGCGGTGTCAGAGACCGTGGCCATCAATCCCGCGCTCGCGTTCAGCGGTATCGAGTTGATTAACCAGTGGTATCACGATCCGGTCGATCTCGCAGTCATGTCCGACTGCTCGAACACCCGGATCGGGGTCTGGTCAGAGAATTCCGTCGACCGCACCGTTGTCGTGGCGGTGTACGGCAAGCCCCAATGAGTCAAAGCGGAGGAATGGTGACGGGTGCGTTCCCTGCATTGACCCCTACACGCCTCTGTGGTCATCGCAACGAATCTATCGGCCCGGCGAGATAATCAATGATGACCAAACTCAGAGTTCCGTTGGACCCTTGTCCACCAAGGGCCATCGTTCATGGCAGGTCGAGAACTCTGCTGACTAAGCGAAGGAATACCCGAAGGAGGCCGTTGAATGACTCTATCCCGTGACGAGTTAGACGAATTCGCCAAGAGTATGGCGCGAGCAGGAGGTCGCGACAGCCAGCACGTGGGGGAGAAGCATCTCGTCGTTAGCTCCGCCGAGGCGCACTGGATCCAGACTGCAAGCCCATCGCAAATTGGGTTGCTCCTGCGAATACCCGCTCGCTCTATTGAGATTTTTCTGCAGAAGATTCCCGCGGGGGAGGCTAGCGACCTTCATCGACACGTACATGAGTCGATCCACTTCGTGCAACATGGCTCGGGCTGGTCGGAAATTGGCGATCAACGCGTGCGGTGGAGCGCCGGCAGCTTCGTGTATACGCCGCCGTGGATCTGGCATCGCCACTATGCCGACGACGGGCGCGACGTGGAGATGATCGTCATCGAAAACTCTCGCCTCCTAGCGGCGGTGGACGCCAGCCAGAGGGAGAGCATGGGCAACGCCAGCTTCGCCGACGCGTTCGGCGCGAACACGGAATAGGCTCTTCGCTCATGAAGCGCGTGTTCGTGGCAGTTGCGGCGGCTACCGCCGTCCTCGGCGTCATCGCCCCGCCGGCCGGCGCCGACACCGTGGCCTATCTCGTCAACGTTCATGTCCGGCCGGGCTACAACTTCCCGAACGCCGAGGCCGCGATCGGCTACGGCAGGACGATCTGCGACCGGGTCGCCGCGAAGATGAACTATGCGCAACTCGTCGATCAGGTGAAGGCCGACTTCCGGACCTCGGACTACTACCAGGGCGCCTACCTCATCAACCAAGCGGTCAACGAGCTGTGCCCGGCGCAGATCTGGCAGCTGCGGCAGTCGGCCGCCGGATACACCTACTCAGCCAGCATCACTGGGTAGGGTTCTAATTCCTCTGCCACATGGCTGCGCCGCAGATGGGCGGAGCCATGCTTGTTCTTCGCGCGATTGACGAGCATCGTCCGCCGTAACCAACACTGCTTGTCGGAACAAGGACCGAGAGACGCGGACTGTAAGTCCGTTCGCGGACGAAGGTTCGCTGGCCGGCGATGGCTGTTGATGCCATCAACACGCTTGGCTAAATGCGCACGGCACGCCGCGTCGTTTCGCGTTGTCTCAAGTCGTCGCAGCCATTGTTTTCGCAGGTCAGCCTTGATTGCACACCGGTTTCAATTCCCGGCAGCTCCACCGGGAAGGGGTGCGCTGAGCAGCGCATTTCAGTTCGCGGATGACCGAACATCAACAGCCACATCAACATTGACGTTGTTCGTGGCCAAGTTGAAGTCCCCGCTGGTGGCCAGGAAAAGTCCCCACCCCCTTGCAGGGGTTGAGGTTAGTTCAGGGGCGTTCACCTCGCTTGTGTTGGGCGTGGCGCATGCGGAACGACTCGCCGTCGGTGATGACGACGCTGGCATGGTGTAGGAGCCGATCCAGGATGCTGGCCGCGGTGGTGTGCTCGGGCAGAAACCGGCCCCATTGCTCGAAGGGCCAATGAGAGCCCACCGCCAGTGAGCGGCGTTCGTAGGCGGCGGCGACGAGCCGGAACAGTAGCTGGGTGCCGGTGTCATCGAGCGGGGCGAACCCGACCTCGTCGATGATGATCAGATCGGCACGCAACAGGGTGTCGATGATCTTGCCGACGGTGTTATCGGCCAAGCCGCGGTAGAGGGTGTCCACGAGGTCGGCGGCGGTGAAGTAACGCACCTTGTGGCCGGCATGCACTGCGGCGTGACCCAGCCCAATCAAGACGTGGCTCTTGCCGGTACCCGGCGGACCGATAATCGCCAGATTATGTTGTGCCCAAATCTATTCCAGACTCGACAGGTAGTCGATGGTGGCCTGCGGGATGGACGAGGCGGCGACGTCGAAGCCCTCCAGCGTCTTGACGACGGGGAAGGCGGCGGCCTTGAGCCGGTTGGCGGTGTTGGAGGCATCGCGGGCAGCGATCTCAGCCTCGACGAGGGTCCGCAGCACCTCCTCGGGAGTCCAGCGTTGCGTCTTGGCGGTCAACAGCACTTCAGGCGCTGTGCGGCGCACCGTCGCTAACTTGAGCCGGCGCAACCCCGCATCCAGATCCGCAGCAAGCGGCGGGATCGTTTTGGGCGCAACAGGTTTCGTGTCAGTTGTGGTCGTCATGAGGCGTCCCCGTCACGCGTGCGGGTGATCTTGTAGGCGTCCAGGGACCGCGTCGGCGCGGTGGGCAGATCCAGCACCAGCGCATCCCCGGCCGGGCGGGGCTGCGGCGCGGTGCCGGCGGCCAGGATGGGGCGCACATCGGCGGCGCGGAACCGCCCGAACGCCACCGCCCGCCGCAGCGCCGCGGTCAGCGCGGCCTCGCCGTGGGCGGCACCCAGCCCGAGCAGGGTCTCCAACTCAGCACCCAGGCGGGTGTTGCCGATCGCGGCGGCACCCACCAGAAACGCTTGCGCATCCTCACCCAAAGCGCAGAACTGGTGCTCCACTGTGGTTTTCGGGCGCGGCCCACGGCTGGGCGCAGGCCTGGGACCGTCGTAGTGCGCATCGAGGATCGATGTCTCCCCGGGTGCGACGAGTTCGTGCTCGGCCACGATCGCCCCGGTGCCCGGCTCCACCACCACCAGCGCCCCGTGATCGATGACGATGTTCACGCTGGCCCCGATCAACCGGGTGGGCACCGAGTAGCGCGCCGAACCGTAGCGGATGCAGGAGAGCCGATCGACCTTGCGGGTCACCGAGGCCGCACCGATCTCGGGGCGCAGCGATGGCAGCGCCGCCAACAGCTCGCGCTCGACCGCCAGGCGCTGGTCGGGGACCGCGACGATTTCTGAGTGCACCGTGGCGTTGACCTCCGCGCACCACGTGGCCGCGGCCGCGTTGGCCGCGGAGATGCTCACCGGCACACCCGACACGGCCGCCTCGGTCAGCAGCGGTACCACCAGGTCGGACTGCGCGTAGCCGCACAGGTGCTCCACGATGCCCTTCGATTGCGGGTCAGCGGCCTCACACCAATCCGGGCGGAAGCCGTAATGGGTGGCGAATCGGACATAGTCAGCGGTGGGCACCACCACGTTGGCGACCACCCCACCCTTCAGACAGCCCATCCGATCGGCCAACACTTTGGCCGGGACCCCGCCGATCGTGGCCAGCGCATCGGCGATCATCGCCAGCGTGGTGGAGGCTTTCTGATCGGTGGCGAACCGCACGAATCGCCACCGCGAGAACGCCAGCACCGCGCAGAAAGCGAACAAACCCGGCGCGACCTCGGCCCAGTCGATCACCAGATACTCACCCGGCGACCACACAGCCGGGCGACGGCCACGATGATTATCGTTGCGCCACAACGCTTTCTGTTCGGCTACCAGCCGACGAAAGTTGCGCGGTGATCCCTCATAACCGGCCGCTTTCGCGATCGGCAACAACCGCTTGGCCGAGATCCGGCCCCGCGACTTGTCCACCCGCTCGGCCACCAAGTCGCGCACCGCATCGAAATTGCGCGGCCGCGGCTCCCGCTCCGGCGGCCCACCGGCCTCAGCGCGCTCAACCGCGCGCTTGACCGTCTTGTGGGTGGTGCCGCACAACTCGGCGGCCCCCCGATAGGTTCCGACCTCCCGATAGGTCGAGATGATGTTCATACGCTCCCTTGCAGACTTCAATGGAACTCCCTGGGCGGTGCAGTGACTGTTGGCGCAATCACCGTCACCGCCCAGGCCACGAGCTCCCCGGACCGACACGACACGCAAGGGAGTGGGGACTTCTACCTGGCCACCAATGGGTACATCTATCTGGCCATCAGTGGGGACCTACACCTGGCCACCAATGGGGACTTTCACATGGCCACGGACAGACGTCTTGGCCAACAATCACGCTGCAAACTCCGTAAGTCTATGACCATCAATCGACAACGCCTCGCTTCAGTCGCCGGCGCGAAGTTGGCGTCAAGCAAGAAACAAGATCGGTCCGCTGTCCCGTCGCATCCCCGGTAGGGGACGCTCCCGGTGCTGCTCGATCAAGCCTTCAACGTCCTTAAGCGTCATGCGCCAGGTACGACCGACGCGGTATCCCGACAATTCGCCACGGTTCAACCGACGGGATAGCCAGCGCACACCATCCGTCATCTCCGGCGGGAGAACCATCTTCGCGACTTCCGTGAGCGAATACGTCTTGACCTCTGGCACGTCGTCGGGCATAACTCACACTCTGACTTGCATCTGCGTGCTCGAGTAGCGATTCTGTCCGTATTGGTGATTTGCGGCCGCGCCGGACGGCACTCAGCCCGCAGCACTTTCACACCTACGTTGGGCCGATAGCGAATCGAGGGGCGTAGGGACGTCGGCGAACCAAATTCATGGATAATAGAGATTATCCATGACGTATGACGTAATATGCTGATGGACAGCACTATTGGTGACAGGAGCGGGTTGGTCACCAGCGAATGTTCGATAACGATGTCGAGTCGCTGCGGGCGCTCCGGGCCGTATATGTCCGACATGAAGAATGTCACGACGCCAACGTGGCACGACGTTCTGCTGGACCGTCCTTACGACGCGGCGGCCTCGCGCTTGCGGGAGCGGTGATAATTGGGCCCCACATAGCGGCTCTTTTCGTCACTGTGACGCATTGGACTCGAATAATTCAGCACCGCAAGCTATTTCGCGAAGGCCACTGCAGGCGCGATTGGCGAAGCCGAGCGGCCGCGCAGACCCGACCGGCGCCGCTGCGAGCAGCTCCAACCGCTTCTCACCGTCTCGATACCGCAACTGACACCCGATGACGGCTCGGAGATACCACGCCTCCTGGACTGACGCCCTGGAGGGTGCTCCCCCGCACGTGCCCATTTACTGGTTGACCATACGGATGTTATCGGTACCGGTGAATGGTACCGGAAGTAGGTACCGCTGAGACGCACATGGCGTGGTACCATCAAGGCTATGGCGGAAGAATACTCCACACGATTGCGACTCGATGCGTCCACACATCAGCGCCTGCAAGACATTGTCGGAAAGGGCCACTACCGCAGCAGCAATGCCGCCATCGTGGACGCCATCAACCGTCTCTGGGACCACGTCTGCGAGCAGGAACTCGACGCGGCCTACGCCGCCGCGGTTGCCGAGAATCCCTCGTATCCATACGAATCCGTCGCCGAGCGCGCGGCCGCGCGCGCCCGGCGTAACCGACGCCAGGCGGTCAGCGAGTGACCGTGACCCCGGCGCGAGGCCAGGTGTATCGCTGCGATCTCGGCTACGGCGCCAAACCGTGGCTGATCGTGTCCAACAACCAACGCAACCGCCACACCGCCGACGTGGTCGCCATCCGACTGACGACCACGTCCCGCCGGCTCCCAACCTGGGTGGCACTCGCCAGCAGCGATCCGCTGACCGGCTACGCGAACGCCGACAACATCGAAACGCTCGCTAAAGACGAACTCGGCGACTACCTCGGTGCGCTGTCGCCGGCCACCATGGCCCGCGTCAATACCGCGCTTGCCATCGCGCTCGCCCTGCCCGCGGGGCGCTCCCCTCGGCCACAACCCCCGCCCACGCATTAATACGTCACTGTGACGAATAATCCGGTGCGCCGGGCTGTCACCGCTAAGGAGCACAATGCCCACCATGACCTCCTCCGCTCTCGATGCACAGGCGCGCGCTGACATCAGCAGCCGCCCTTGGTACGTGGTGGCCGCCCGCGGACGCGACGTCGTCAACGTTCAGGAGTTCAGCACCCTGCGACCGGGACGGCGCTTGATGTCTCGCAACTGGAACGGGTTTCGGCTCTTCGAGGACCCGGCGTACCTCGCGTACGCCGGGGGCCGTTATGCCCACCGCTGCCTGCCGTGGGAGGTGTGGCAGGTCAAGCCCATCCGCCCGTTGCGCTACGAACCCACATCGCTGCCGGGTTTCACCACCCGCCAGCTTCGGGCTCGCCGCATCGAAGTGGTGCAGCGCATGACCCCAGGCTTCGAGTACGGACCCTATGGCCGCACAGTCCGGGCACTGGTCGAAAGGCTCGCCCAGGTCGTCCCACCCCAGCGTCCCGATCCGGCCGATCGCGACTACGAAATCGCTCTGACCTTCCTCGAGGAGCAGCGGGGTCACGGAGGGTGGCTCCACGATTGCCGGGTGTCGCTGGCCACTGCATACCTGGACTGTCTTACATCAGGCTCGTCGACGGGGCCGGCCGGCCGCTGGAAACACTATCTGCCGACCGAGCTGCCCGTCCACACCCTGCTGGACGCCACCATCTCCGGACTGCCGATCCCGCACGTCGTCGCCCAGCGGTGGAACCTCACCGAAGAGTCGAGCAACAGAAGCTGATCTCTCACAACATCATTGGTCTGCTGGTGGTTCCTGGTTCCTTGTTCTGGCCTCTTAGAGTCCTAAGTCGTACCGGGTGTCGCGGGCGCGCATGGTGCGCTCGGGTAGTTCGATGGTGCGCGGTTGTGCGCGCACCATCGTCGCGAAAACTGGTGTCAGCCAATGATGCTGGGGGCTGGTGTCGTCAAGGTCGGGCATTGAGAAGGCGCATCTCTGGTTCCACACGGCAGGGTCGACACAGGAGTAGTCCAGCCACCGGTGCGCATTCGCGGCGACCGCGTCCATGAATGCTCGGGAGGCGCGTCCATTGCCCTCCCGGAACGGATGGGCAAAGTTCACCCAGGCAAAGACTTTCGCCGCCTCGTCGGCGAAATCTGCCGTGTCAAGCTCACTCCACGAGACGGAACGGATGATATCTGTTGCCTTGGAGAGACATTCATCGATATTTGTGGGCGGCGCGAAATGGGTGCCTTTGGCGATCGGCACATCGCGGTAGATTCCCGCGAAGGAGTAGAGGTCCTGAAAAATCCACCAATGCAACGACTTCAAGTGGGCAGCATCGAGGCTGGCAGTGATCGGCGCGCGCCCACTGGCGATCTCCTGTGTCCGCATGGCGGCCAACTCGTAGTCAGCTTTGGCGAGTTCAGCGGGATCGGTGATACCCAGCTTGTTGCGAAGGACCGAGGTGCCAGGCCAGAAATAGTCGGCCCACGCCATCGCTAGCGAGGTGCGCGGCGAGCTCGGACGTCTGCGACGTAGTCCTCGGCGGTCAACTCTCCGCGGCCAAGGGCAGCGAGCCGCTCGATGTCGCATTGGGTCGGGGCCCAGCCCTCCAGGACGTTGGTCGCGATTGCGTTCTCCAGGGCACGACGTTGGTGGCCGGTGAGTCCGTCGAGTACCGCGGGGCATTGTCGAAGGACAGCGGTTGTGCTAGTGGCGGCCTTACTCACGGTCACTGCTACGTACTCCCCTCGTTGCGATTCCTTTGCCATTCTACCTGGTCGCGGTGACAAGAAGCCCGCCTGAAGATCCGCGGTCTGCCGCGCACCAGCTACGAAGCGTTGTCACACCGGAGAGGCACACTCAGCGTACGCGCGGTGACGGTGTGTGTGGATCTACGGGCAACGACAGCCACGGGCCACTGTCAGCCGGCAGCGACGCTCTCGCGCGGGTTTCGGACAGAGTCGTCGGTGTCAGTGCCTCGGCGTACGGTCAGATGATGCCTCCCGAGTTGACCGCGGCCATGGAGGCGACGGCCTCGGCGGTCTTTAATGCGGCCACGACAACCCTGCTGCCACAGGGGTTATCGCCGCCGCCACAGGTATTCGTCTTCGATCGGTTGGGCGGCGACAGGCTGGTTGGGCGGGTGACCTGTCGCCCGTACCGGCGCGGCCAGGACGCGGCGGTCGCTAGCGCCGAACTGGGGCGGATCGCCGCCGCCGTAGTTGGCACCGACCTGCTGGTGTTTTGGGAAGAGTTCGACCTGAGGACCTCGGTCTACGGGCCGTCTGAACAACACCCGAAGGCGCTGGTGATCCTGCAAGCAACCCTGCAGTCGCATTTTCTGACGTGGTTTCCGTTCGAAAGCGACGTGCTGAGCTGGCGGGCCAACGGCTTGCCCGACGATGTGCGGGTCGCGCTCGCGGCCGCGGCTTCGGCGGCGGTGGCTGCGGGCTTATTGGTCCGCGCATTACGGGTGGTCTTCGCGGTGGAGCAGCAGATAGTGCGCTCCGATTCGCTGTGTGCAAAACAGAGGGATGCCGGCGGGGAGAGCGTCGAGGTGGTCGGCGGTTTCGGCCCAGGTGGCTTGGCAGGCGGGGCATTCGGCGTGGGCCAGGTGGGCCAGGCTGATCAGCCAGGTTTCGGCGGTATCGGGGGTGAGTGTGCTGAATGTGCCTTCCAGCAGCGGCATTTGGGTGCTGGCGTAGGGGTGCCGGTACAGCCGTGGTGGATGGTGGGGCTGGAACTCGGCGGCGAGTGAGCTGGGGATGTAGACGGCTGAGCCGTTGGTGAGGTGCCGCAGCCGGGATCGGGTGTAGCTGCTCAGGTTGTCGGGGCAGAGCCGATGCAGATTCTCGGTTGTGGTCATCGGCTCAGGCCTGGTTCGTCGGCGCTTCGGGTGTTGCTGCGGGGTCTGCGCTGTTGCTGGTCGGTCCACCACTGCCGCTGCTCGTCGGTGAGCCCATCGGTCTGCTGGCTGTGGGTGTGGTCGGGGGTGTCGCGCTGACGGTGCTGTTGGCTGGGGATGAGGGCGGCCAGGTGGGGGTGTTCGCGCCAGGCGTCGCCGTAGATGGCGTGGCCGGCCCAGAGGCTGATCGCGGGTACGGCGGGCCCACTGAGCTGCAGGGGCGGGGTGTGGTCTTCCTCGAACGCCATGATCAGGGTGCGGTTGTGCGGTTGGGGGTAGAACTCGGCGAGGTCTTGGTACCAGAACGACACGTAGCCGCCGTCGGGGCGGCTGCACATCAGCCGCAGGTTGGTGGTCAGCACCGCGGCTGGGCGGTGGTTGCGCCAGGTGGGCTGCGAATCGCGCTCGGCGCGGCGTCGTCGGCCATGGTTGAGCGCTCCTTGGGTGGCCATCGCTCCGGCCATGAGCAGCGGGTTGACGAAGAATGGGGCGCCGGCGCGGTCGAAGTGTCCGTCGCCGCCCAGCAGGCGGCTGTAGTGGGCGGGGGCGCTGAGTCTGGTCACCTCGTTGGGTTGCAGCAGCGGGCCGTGTGTGGCCACGGCGGGTGGTGGCGCTCCCCTGCTCAGCGCGGCCGCGCAGCCCTGGGTGTAGCTCCACCATGGGTCGTCGGTGCGTTGCGGGCCGTTCACAGTGCCAGCCCTTCGCCGTTGTCGCGGTCGTCTTCCTCGCCCTGTTCCTGTTGGGAGGCAAGGTATTCGGCGGCGCAGGCTCGCTCGGCCAGCTTTTGGGCGAAGCGGTACTGCTCGGCGGTGTCGAAACCGGATTCCTCGAGGAGGAACGGGGTCGGGTTGAGGTGCAGCGACCATCCGGGTTGTCGGCCGGAGGCCCGCATGCGGTGTTCTGCTTCGGCGGCTTTGGCTTTGGCCGCCTCGGATTCGGCCTCCAGCCGCAGCATGGTGGTCAAGGTGGTGTGTTCTTCTCGCAGCGCAGCGAGTTCGTCGCCGCGGTCGAACGCCTCGACCTCGGTGGCTTGGAGGTCTTCGATGGCGCCGGCGATCTGGTCGTGGGTGCGCTGCAGCCGCTGGTGGTGCTTGGGCAGGTCTTTGTAGAGGTTTTCCACGCGGGTGAGTAAACCTCGGGCTTTGGCGTTGCCGCTGTCATCGAGACTGCCGATGGTTCCGTGCAGGTCCATCACCGTGACATCGATTTCGGCTGACGGCACGTCGGCTTTGATCCATAGTTTCGAGTTGATGTGGTCTCGGCGGGCGAGCAGCCCGACGCCGTTGATCGAGACGTTCAGCGGGCGGTTCTCGTATCCGGGTGCGTTTTTCATGGCGTGGTAGGTGTTGCGGCAGATGGTGGCGAACGCTTCGGCGGCGTCTTTGCGTTCCTTGTGTCCGCGGCCTTCGACCAGGATGGTCGGGCGGGTCTCGGGGTCGCGGGCGGCGGCGTCTTCGGCCACGGGCGCCAGGGTCTGCAGGTCGGAGGCGACGATGGCGAGTTGGCGTTGGTTGGCGGCGATTTCGCGGTCGCGGCTGGCCAGCGTCTCGTGGTGGGAGCGTTCCAGTGCGGCGAGGTGGTCGATCTCGTCCTGCAGCTGCACTTGCCGCACGTAGCGCGGGTCGCCGGTGGCGATGGCTTTGGTTTCGGCGGCGCTGGCGCTGAGGTCTCCCCCACCGACGTCTTCGACTTCATCGACGGCGATGTCGGCGCGTTTGACTTGTTCGATGAACAGCGATTTGGCCTCGATCTTCTGCCACATCACCGTGTCGTAGCTGCCTTCGACGACGTAGTTGAAGATGTGGACCTCGCGGTTCTGGTTGCCTTGTCGGATGATGCGTCCCTCGCGCTGCTCCAGATCGGCTGGGCGCCAAGGGACATCGACGTGATGCAGGGCGACCGCGCGGGCCTGCACGTTGGTGCCGGTGCCCATTTTCTCCGTCGATCCGAGTAGCACCGACACCATTCCGCGGTTGCATTCGTCGAACAGCCGCAGCTTGTCCTCGGGTTTTTCGGCGTCGTGGATGAACCGGATTCTTTCGGCCGGCATGCCGCGGGCGATCAACTCGTCGCGGATCGCGGTGTACATGCCGAAGCTGTCTTTGGGTTTCCCGGCTTTCTTGGTCGGTGTGCCCCGGTCGCAGAAAACGATTTGTAGCGCACCGGGATTGGGCATGTCGTGGCCGTGTTGGGGGTCTTTGTAGATGCGGTCGGCGGTGGCCTTGTGTACCGCCATGACTTGGTCGGCCACGGCCGCGGTGCGCGAGTACGCCGGCGCGGGTAGGTGCACCATGCGGGGGTCGAGGCTGGCTTCGCGACCGTCGTTGCTGATTTTGAGGATGTTGTCGCGGGCCATGTTTTTCGGGTCGATGGCGGTGGCCCGGTAGCCCAGGTCGGTGATGAAGTCTTTGAGTTCCTGGTCGGCGGGAATGTTGATGATGGTGCGTTTGCCGCCGATCAGTTCCGGTAGCTCGATTTTGGCTTGGTCGAGGACCTGGTCGCGGGTGATGACGTCGGTGAACACCGACGACAGCTTCAGCAACTCTTGGAGGTTGGTGAACTTGCCGACGCGGGTGACGGGTTTGAGCTGGGTGCCGGTGGCGTTGACTTCGACGGTGTTGATGGTGGAGGTGAACGCTGCGCCCCAGTCGTTGAGGTGGAACACTCCGGCGTCTTCGAGCAGGTCGGGACGCAGGTAGCGCTGCATGACATACATTTCGCCGAGGCTGTTGGCGACGGGGGTGCCGGTGGCGAAGGTGGCGACCCGTTCGTCGGCCGCGGTGGGCCGGCGGCCGACGGCGAGGGCGTCCTCGCGGCGGCGCTGGCGCAGCAGGTCCATTTTCATGGCCAGGTCGTCGGCACGTTCAGATCCGTTGGGGCAGGCCAATTCCTTGACTGCCGACAGCCGTGTCCTGTTTTTGAACATGTGGGCTTCGTCGACGAATAGGTAGTCCGCGCCGGTCTGTTCGAAGCGCAGCCCGGTGTCCTTGCGGGCCTGATCGGTGAGGTCTTTGAGTTTGGTTTCGTAGCGCTGCAGCGCTTTTTCGAGACGCTTGACGCTGGTGGGGGTGGTGTCCTCGGTGGTGGCGTTGAGGGCCTCGCGCAGGATTTCCAGCTCGCGTTCGATGTAGTCGTGTTGCACTTCGGGCCCGACCGGGATCGCCTCAAACAGCGACTGCGGCACGATCACCATGTCCCAGTCGGAGGTGGCCGACTGGGCGATGAATCGGCGGCGGCCTTCGGGGTCGGTTCCGGGTGCGCCGAGCAGGATTTCAGCGCTGGGATACCACCACTTGGCCTCCTTGCCGACCTGCTCGATGATGTGGTTGGGCACCACGATCCAGGGTTGGCGGGCCAGCCCGAGTCGGCGCAGTTCCATGGCGGCCATGAACATGGTGCCGGATTTGCCGGCGCCGACCACGTGGTCGAGAAGCACGTTGGGTTCGGCGATGATGCGGGCCACCGCATCGCGTTGGTAGGGGTGGGGTTCGAAGCGCTTCGACAGTCCGGGCAGCGTCAGCGCGGCCCCGCAGTACTTGGGTGCCCGCAGGCAGTTGAACCGTTCGTTGTAGACCTTGACCAGTTCGTCGCGGCGGGCCTCGTCGGCGAAGATCCACTTTTGGAACGCCTCGCTGATCTTGGCGGCCTTGGCCTGCACGGCGACGGTGGCGTCGCGGTTGACGCCGGTTCGGCCGGTTCGCTCGGTCTCCTCGGCGGTGTACTTGACGACGATTTCCTTTTGGTTGCACACCATTTCGAGTAGGTCGATGGCGTCGCGGTTGTCGTAGCGGGTGCCCCAGGTTTCGAAGAAGCTGGCGTGGGCCCGGTCGTGGGCGGGGCATTCGATGTTCCACACGCCCTGGATGTGGTCGACTTTGATGCGGGGAATCTTGTGCTCGGAGGGGGCGAAGGTTTCGCGGGCGAACTGGGCGACGTAGCGGGCGTCGATCCAGGGGGATCCGGGGCGGGCGCTGATTTGGCTGGCCTGCTTGTCGAGGGGCTGCACTTTGCGCAGCGCCTCGACGTATTCGTGGTAGCGGGGATCGTTTTCGGCGGCCTGTTCGGCCTGTCGTAGTGCGCGGCGCACGTTGCCCGACAGGGCGGCGGTGGCGGGGATCAGTACGTCGGGGTCGCGTAGTGAGGGAAATACCAGGCCGCGTAGGTGCTGGCGGGCGGCGTCTTTGTCGGTGCCCAGCAGGGTGGCGATGTGGTCGAGGTCGACGCCGCCGTGCTGGTCGAGGCTGATGGCTAGGGCTTCGTCGGCGGTTTCGGCGCGGTCTCGGATGGTGGGCGGGCCGAGCAGGTCGACGGAGAAGATCGGTGCTTTGCGGACCTCTTTGGTCTGCTCGTCGTAGGCCTCTAGGGCCAGCACGGTGGTCCAGGACGGGTCGTTGCGCAGGGCGGTGACGATGTGTGGGCGCAGCTTGTAGGGGCTGGGGGTTTCCCAGGCCTCCTGGTCCCACTGCTCGATGAGTTCCTCGGGGATCCGGGCGGCGTCGGGGTTCTTCTTGCGCCACGACTCGATCTTCTTGGCGAGTTTCTCGTCGTGTTTGTCCTGGGTGATCGCGGCGGGGGTACTCCATTTGAACCGCTGGATCGGGCCGTGGCGTTTGACGTAGGCGTCGTAGAGGCGGTTGAGCCGGCCGCGCAGCTGCTCGCGTTCCTCGGGCGCCAGCCCGTTGCGCTGGGATGCCACCACGGCGTTGGCGGCATCCCGCAGCGCCAGCAGCTTGATCGTCTCGTCCTTGCGGCTCTGGTAGACCTTGGTTTCCACCCACTTGTCGCGGTCCCAGGATTCGAACCGGTCGGCCTCGGTGTTGAAGCGCAGGGTGCCGTAGGCGGGCAGTTGGCCGCCGGTGGCCTTGGTCAGCAGGCCGGGATCGAAGCTGACTTCGGTGACGTCGGTGAGGCTGGCCGGGCTGGCGGTCAGGCCACGGTCCTTGGCCACGGCGGTGTCGATGATCCGGCGCAGGCAGCGGCCCACCTGGTCTGGGACGGCCGAGGGGTCCATCGTGCGCACCTGCAGGGTGGTGCTGCCGTGGATGCCGTGCCCGATCACCGGGGTGCCGAGCATGTGTTCGGGATGCTCATGGAAGTAGGTGTTGACCGGCAGCGACGACCACTGTCCGTCCTCACCGACGAGGTCCATGTCGGCCACAGCCAGCCAGCGGTCCTCCCCCACTGCGATTTCGCGGTCGGCCTCGCGGCGGCGCAGCACGAGGATGTCGGTGACCACCTCGGTGCCGGCGACCCGGCGGAACGCGGCGGTGGGCAACCGGACGGCGCCGAGAAGATCAGCGCGGGCGAGGATTTCACGCCGGGCCTCGTCCTCGACGTTGTCCATGCTGTAGCGGCTGGTGAGGACTACGACGTAGCCGCCGGGAGCGGTCAGCTCGAGGGACTTGACGATGAAGTGGTTGTGGATGGACAGCCGCTTCGGGTTATAGGAAGGGTCACGCAGCGCGAAGTCGCCGAACGGCACGTTGCCGATGACGGCGGCGAAGCTGCCGTTGGGCACGTTGGTGGTTTCGAAGCCCTCGGAACGGATTTGGGCCGACGGGTATAGGTGGGCGGCCACCGCTGCGCTGATCGGGTCCTTCTCGACCCCGACCATCTGGGCGGTCTCGGGTGCCAGCCCGATGAAGGTGCCCGATCCGCAGCCCGGCTCCAGGACGCGGCCGCCGCTGAATCCGGCGTGCTGCACGGCTTTCCACATGTGCTCGGCGATGGCCGGGTCGGTGTAGTGGGCGTTGAGGGTGCTGGCTGAGGCCGCCCGGTACTGCCGCTGCCCCAGCACCTCTTTGAGGTATTCGCGCTGGGACTGGTAGGTGTCCTTGCGGGTGTCGAAGACGTCGGCGACTGCACCCCAGCCCGACCAGCACGCCAGGGTCTGCTGCTCGGCGGCGGTGGCGGGCCGTCCTTCCTGCTGCAGTCGCATCAGGGTGTCGATGACGGCGATGTTGGCCGTCAGCCGGGCCTTGGTGCCCGACGGCACGCGGATGTCGGTGCCGGGCTGAAAGTCCACCGCTGGCGGGTGAACCACTTCCTGCTGCTGTTCGGCGGTCTCCGCCGGGACCGACTCCGAAGCCTCGGCAGCGGCGGTCGCGGTGTCACGCCCTGCGGCGGGCGTCGTGTCGGGGACTGCGCTCAGGTGCGGGCGGGTCTCGTCTGCCTGGGTCGTGGTGTCGGGGGTTTGGGCTTGCAGCGGCGGCACCAGCGTCAGCGGCGGTCGTTGAGGGGGGTGCAGGGTCAGCGTGTGCGGGGCATGCGTTGCCGTCTCGTGTGCCTGTTCCTCGGCGGCGCTGTGGTCGGCGCGGCGCAGCGGGGGTAACGGGGCGCCGCCGGGGTCGATGACCCGGGGATCGGTGGGCAGGTCGAAGCTGTCCTCGGCGAACAGCGCCAGCTGCGGGTCGTCGTGCTCGTCGCGCCGGCGCGTCTTCTTCGTGCGGGTTACTCGATCGGGTACCCGTCGGCCCGCAACTCCTCCTCCACCAGCGCCGTGAGTCGGGGCACCAGGTGGTGGCGGGGGCTGGTGGGCACGGGGCGGCCTTCCTCCGCGCGGGTCGCTAGCAGGTAGGCGGCCTTGACCCGGAACATCGCCGACCGTTGTGGCCATACCCTGTCGACCAGATCCTCCACCGCTTCGCTGGGTTCGGTCCGGTAGCGGATGTCGCGCCACCGGTCCTCCCAGCTCACCTCGGGACTTGGCCGGCTGGCCGTCTCCGCCTGATCCTGTGCCGGTGCCGCCATCAGCGCGTACAGCTCCTCCCGCACGACCGCCTCCCGGGCGTTCTCCAGCGCTGTCTCGTGCAGACCGACCGTGGTCTGATGGTCGGGGTCCTGGCCTGGATGGGCCGTGCGCCACCGACTGATCGCGTCCTCGGCCAGGTCCATCGACAACTGGGCGGCCTTGGCGTCCAGCCGCTCGGTCACCAGGCTGAGAAACCTCTCGGTCTGCTCGCTGGACCAGCCCGTCGGCAGGCCGAGCTGACGGTAGGCGGCCTCGACCGCCTCGCGCATCCATTGGCTGCTCACGGTCTTCATTCTCCGATGCGTTGATGCTGAACAGATCCGGTTGCTGCTGGTCGCCCATAGCAGCCTCCCTACGGCCATACCGCTAGTCATGGATTTCTCCCTTACCTGCGGCATCGCCCTCATCGGGGCTGCCCGAATCTGGGTCCAGCACGGCTCGCCGTGCCGGGTCTCCCACTTCTGCTATCGCGACGTTGACACGGGTCAAAGCCTCGTCTACGTCGGACTGAAGCTGCGCCACGCTCTGGGCCTGGCGATTGAGTCTGATCTTGACGGCCTTTAGGGTGTCGCGGACCGCGTTGAGCGGCACCAGCGCGGGATGGGCGACCGCGGCGCCGATCCGCACCGGGGCTCCCCCGCGCAGCACTGTCAGCGCCGATCCGCGTTCCCACATCAGGAACCGGTCGATGCGGTCCAGTGTCTCGGCGGTCGGCACGTACCCGCGCCGGCCCAGTGTCGCCAGCGTCGAGCGGCCCGGGCCGCCGATCGCGGCGAACTTCGACTTCGTCATGTTCAGTTCACGCAGCCGACGCTCGATCGCGCTGACCAGCGCGTTGTAATCCCACTGGGCTGGGTCTTCGTTCGGGTTGAACAGGGTGTCAAGGGTGACCCCCGTCCGAGCCTCTTCCTCGGGCAGATTCGACTTCGGCAGGTGGCTGTACACGCCGTGCTCACGCGGCACCGGGTCGCGGCCATACAGAACAGCCTTGGCTGACCCAGGTTCCCACACCAGCAGGTCATCGAGTTTAGTGAGGGTCTGCAAGTTCGGGACACGGTCCGCGTCACGCAAGCTAGTCAGGGTTGAGCGCGATAGGATTCCGAGCTTGGAGGCGCCGAGCAGGCTGAAGCCCAGCTCCCGCAGACGGATCTGCATCTGCTGGGACAGCCGTGCGACGTCGGGTTGCCCGTCGGAGTCCACGTCGGGCTCAACGGCCGCGATGATCGCCTCCTTGGTCCGCTGCTCAACAGGACCACAAAAGCCCTGATCGGTCCCCCGATATTACATGCCTGACACGCATACAGATAGGGCAACATCGCGCAATCGTCAGCCGCCTTCTGCAACAGGATGGTCTACACCCGATCACGTGCACGTCACTCCCCCACAGCCGTGACTGCAACATCCCCTATGACATGCGATGCAACATCAGCTGCGGCCTTGTGCGCGGTGCTCTGCAGCCACCTGGTCTGATCATGGCGTTTCAGGTGTGGCGCCGCGCGCCAATGGTGCTGGCAACTCGAAAATCCTTGTGGACACGAACGTTTCAGCGCAGTCGTCGTCCGTTATGCGACTTGAACGGTGCGGCTGAAGATCTGTGGGTACTTCTCGCGCAAAGCCTCGAAGGCGAGCTCGGCCATGTCGGCGTCCCGCTCATCGGCGAACTCTTTGAAGCCGGAATGTTCTTCGGGCAGGAGTCGCACGCCCAGGAGCTTGGTTCGCTGCCGCTTTTCTGAGCGCGGCTTCTGTGAAACACCCACTGACTCGTCCCTTCGCCCGGTGCTCAGCGCCGTTCGGTTGACCAAATTGTACAAAGCGCTGCTGCTTTTGCCTATTCTGGCCGTGGCCGTGTCGCCTTTGCGCGGTAGCCTTATGAGGCAATTTGAGCGTTGTCGACATCGTTTTGGTCTCGGGAGTCGGTTGTGGCTGCTGTGCAAGGGTGGAAGTACCCGCCCGAAGGTGTGCCGTCAGAGCCGGAGCCGGGCCGCGCGTCGATTCCGTTGAGTGAGGCCGCTGAGCGTGTGGGGGCCGATCGGCGTACGTTGCTGGCAGCCATCAAGAAGGGGCACCTGGCCGGATGGGCCAGACCGGGCCCTGGGCACCTGCGGTGGTACGTCTACGAGGATGCTCTGCCGGGGCAGGCCGGCGACGACGTCAGCAGCACGATTACCAGGCTGGAAGCCGAAAACGCGCGGCTGCGGGCCGAGATTGCCGATCTGCACGCCGCTCGGGACGGCGACGGGGACCGTGACGGCGAGCACAGCGCTATCGCTGATTTGCGTGCTCGTGTGGTGCGGGCGGAGGCAGCCAATCTGCTACTTGTGGCCGCGCACGCCGATCTAGCCGCGGCCGCAGACAAGTATCGACAGGCGTTGGTGCAGTACATGACGCCCGGGCACGTCGGAGAGCTGACCGAAGGGCCGTGAGCGGGGCCTGTGACCCGCTCCCCTCCCCCGCCGCCGCGTCCTGGCTGTGCGCGCTCAAGCGACGTCGCGGCGTCCGGGCAGGAAGGCGTTCAATACGGGCGCGATCCAAGTGCTGCGTGTGTCAAACCCCAGCTCAGCGCCGATACGGTCGATGACTTCTTCCTGTTCAGGTGTCGGGCTGAAGCCGATCTGCACGCTTCCACCGCCGAGGTAGCGCACGGCGTTGGGATCGGCGGGAAACAGTGGATTCACCGGGGCGGTGCTGACTGTCGAATCCTTGATGATCTCGGCCAGCTCGGCGTGCTTGGCGCTGATGGCCTCGAGGACTACCTGCAGATTGGTGGCCTTCTGCTTGTGCCGGTAGGCCTCGAATCGGGCCTTCACACCGGGGCTGACGTACACCGCTGTGACGGGCTTACTGCGGGTACGGGGTCGCCCTGGGCGGCGGCCACGCACGGCGGTTATCGCACCGTCGGGTGATTCGGCGGCCGGTCGGATCGGCGTGGGTGGGGCGAGCGATTCTGGTTGTGGGGTTGGTTCGTGGGATCGTGTGGGCGCTGCTGGTGGTGCGGTCTCCCCCACCAGATCGGCCAGGCCCGCTCCTCGCGGCTTCGCCGGCGCTCCCAGGTCAGACAGATCCTCGTTGGGCATTCCTTGTTGACGCAAGTTGCTCATGGCCACACTCCTTGTTCGATCATTTCGCCTCGCCGCTTGGCTGCGCGGGTCAGGACTTCGGCGGCAAGTTTGGCGAAGTCTTCGGCTACCAGTCGCGATGTTTCGCTCACGGTGGTGGCGTTCTTCGCGCTGCCTTTACGTAGTTCCCAATACTTCGGATTGTTCTGAATCTCTTGCTCGAGTTCGTGGGCAAGCAGACCGTATTTGACCATCTCGTTGGCTACCGATTCCGCGTGGCGCACAAAGCTGTCGAGCAGCATGTCGGAGCTTTGGCCGAGGTCTGCCGAGACGCTTTGCGCGATGTCGCGGCGGATCTTCTTCGATCCGGTGCCCGACCCGAAGACGAACACAGCTAGCAGCATCAGATACGGGTTGTGCTCCCGCATACCCCGAATATCGGCGGCGATATCGCGCAGTCCTGAGCGCGAGTACTCGTCGGTTCTCATCGGGACGATGACAAATCGGCCGGCGCACAAAGCGATGTTCGAAAGCAGTGGGTTCTCGGGCGGTGTGTCAATGATGATCAACTGGTAGCCCCCGGCGATGCGTTGAAGGCATTGCGCCAGGGCGAGGTGTACCCGGTGGGCATCCTCTTTCGTCGACATCTCCGCCGACAGCACCGACACAATTCGGCGAACGTAGGCGCCTCCGGGAACGACGTCGAGGTTCGGCCGGACATTGCGCACGGGTGTCAGTGGTGCGCCGGTGGTGACCGCGCTGAAGAGGTTGCGCCCCTTGTCGTCGCGCTCGGTGTTGGCGAAGCCGAGTAGCAGGGCGCAGTTGCCTTGTCCGTTGAGGTCGATAAGCAGGGTCCGCGCGCCGTCGGAGGCGACGAGAGCGCTTAGGTGTGCGCTGGTGGTGGTTTTTCCGACGCCACCTTTGCCGTTCCCGACCACGTACACGTGGCCGAGACGCGCCCAGTCGATAGTCGCTGCCGGTTCGTCCCATGTCGATAGGCTGTGAGTCATGTGTGCCTCACCTGCAGCCGCGGCGCCGTATTTCTGCACCGGGCAGCGCATCTCGCGATGCGGTGAGGCGCGTAGTTGTTCATGGCTTCCGAAGTGTAGTGGGGTCAAGGCGACTCGCCATTGCACAACTCGCCGCGACCGACCCGCCGCAGACAGTGGCGCGCGGTATCGAGATGGTCGACGCAACGGTCCCGGCAAACGTTGTGACTGCCCCCGTGGGCGCGGCTGCAGCCACAGGCCCGATGCGTTCCACGGAGGTGCAAGCACTCGTCGTCACGCCCCCAAAGGCTTCGCTCCGGATGGCGACGTGGGCGATACTCAACGTGGGCAACGACCCGGTGATGACAGCGTGGTTGACGATTCTCGGCGCAGCCGCTGCGGTCCCGGTGCTGCGAATAGGCCGATCAGCAGGCCCTTCAGTGTCGAGCGACACCTAGGTGAATACCTGACTGAATACCTGACACGATACCGCGCTCTCAATTTGACCGTAAATCGCAGTCGCGGGTGCGCAGAAGGTTGTGAGCGCGACAGATCGCAGACCTGCTGTCTTCGTCAAGGACAGGATGCGTATCGGGATAAAGGGTGTCGGCAGCAAACGCACGGCTCGCCCGGTGGCAAGCGGCATGTGCCCTATGCCCGCACACAAATTGTTGCCGATGCCTTTCGGCGTGTCGCGGACCCCGTTTCTGCGTATATCGAGTCCGGGGTGTTCATCCAGGCCGAGTACGCGATCGCGGCCCGAACACCGAACCGGGTTGCTCCCACAATGAAGTGGAGCGCATCTGTCAGAACAGCGTTTCGCGCCAGGCGCGAAATCTATCGCGGCGCAGCGGTGTTCAGTCCAGATACCCCGTATGCCTGTGCACAGCGCTGTACCGTCCTCGGAGCATGCACGGACGTACTCGCAGCAATCGCCGTGGAGGGTAAGGCCGATGCCTGGGGCGCAATGTATTGCGGCAGCCGCCAGCCAATGGGCGGCGGTGTGGTGGCGTTGATGGGACCGCGAGCCTTCCGAGTTGCTCGGATGGCAGTACGTGTCGAAGCCGCGAACGACATCGGGTAGCGTTGCGCCAAGGCCAGTCGTGGACGAGGTCGTGTAGCAGGTGATGGGCGGGGTTACGGATTTCGGCCTGGGGCAGTGGGGCGTCGGCACGGCGGGGAGATGTCGAAGCGTCACAGTGACGAAACGGGCTGTGCTGTCCCCTTGGTTAGGGCCACGTCAAAGGGCTGCGCGCACGTTCTCGGCGTCACGTGCGGGGCAGATTCGATTTCCGCCGTCGAGATACACCCAGTGGGCCTGGCGCCAGAAGAATTTGGTGTAGGCCGGATCGTATGGTGCGGGCACGATGTAGCCGAGGCGCTCGACGAACTGCGGTTCGGCGTTGCCGATGGCGGCCGCGCAGGGCCGGCAGACGGCGTAGACGTCGCTGGCACGTTGAGCGGTCCACGGGTCTTGGTCAGCCACCCGGCTGCCCAGCGTGTCGAAGGTTAGGCGGCAGTCTCGGGTCATGATCTCGCAATGTCCCGAGGATCGCGCCGCGATGGTGCGCAGAACAGCGTTCTGCCGACCGGGGGTGGTCGGTACGGTCGCCAAGGGGCGCTTGGGCGCTTGCGCCGCCGGCAGCTGGCTCGCCTCACTCAACGGGGCGTCGGGCATGCGGGCGATGGCAAGCAGTTGCGAGGCGACTTCGGTCGGGTTTTTGTCGATGAAGATTCCTGCCCACATGCCAAATGAGGCCCTGACGCGCACAGCCTCAGCTGCGCACCACCGTCTCATGGGGCACGCCAGGCAGTTCAGAAGCGCGTGCACGGTGTCCGACTTGTCGAACCAGCGTTCGGGGTCGGTCGCGCAAGCCGGCTGTAGTTGCGAACGCGCGGCGTTCATGACGGGTCCAGCCCCGGCTTAGGTGCGAGACGCCGCTGCCGCATGCGGCGGAGGGCATCTTCGAGCTCTCTGCGGGCCGCCGCGCGCCCGGGCCCGTTAAGCGCCGCGCGCCCGATCTCCCGACCGCGGCGGTGCTCCTCTCGCGCCGCGGCGTTCTTGGCGATACGCGCGCGGTCGGCGGCCAGCTGCTCGGCTTCGCGAGCCTCGTCGAGCGCGGCAGGCCGCTCCTCGAGATTCCCGTGCCATTTCAGGATGTGGCCGAGTAGGCCGGCGGGCTTGTGCGGGCTGTCGGGGACCCAGTTGCCGACGCCGATGTAATCCCTGATGAGCTGGTTGATGTCGCGTGCGGTCCATGAATGCGTTTCGGCGGCGGCCAGAAGCTTCGCCCAGGGCTTGGTCGTGCGATAGCGGCGGACCCACGGTGGGCTGTGCGGGCTCGTAACCCATTCACGGGCCAGGCGGCCCCCCGCCTCTGGGCTTTCGCGCCGCGAAGCGGTGCGCCGACCGGCGGCTTGGCGCCGGCTGCGGGTAGTGAGTTCTTTCTTAACAGAAGGTTTTTCGTAAAGAAGAGACCCTCCGGGATGGGGTGACAGAACCCGAGTGCGGTCGTCGTGCAGGACCCACACCGAGGCCCAGCCGCGGCCACGGTCGCCCACTCTCCAGCTGGCCATGCGCTCGTGCTTTGTGCGCTGTCGACCGCGGAGCACTTCGGTGGCGACCCCGAGTAAACGAAGTGCCGTCGTGGCCCGCTGGACGGTGCGAATGCTGACTCCGGCCCGGGCGGCCAGGGTGGCGTTGGTGGGGCGGCAGTCGCGGCCTGTGCGGTAATCGGCGAAGGCTGCACGCGCTTCAGCGACCTGGATCAGCGTCGTGAGGCTGATCGGGTTGCCCGGCATGGCGGGCCGCACGTGCGTCTCGTAGCGCCGCTTGTAGGCCTCGGCTACGGTCTTGTGAGCCCACCGCTCTGGGCCTCCTGACCAGCACGGGACACCTGCCCATGCCTTCTCGCCGAGGTCGAGCTTGATGAGGGTGCGAACATTGGGGGAGTGGTCGTGGCCGGCGGCTCGAAGAATCCATGTGGGCGCCGTGCGCGCTGTGCCCGACCGGGGTGCGGATCTTGTGCACCCGCGGTAGGGCAGTACAACCGTGGGTGTTGATTTATCACGGTTCGCCAACACCTCTGGCACCGCGCCAGGGCATGCGCTACCGTGGAATCTGTCCTTCACAGACAATCCCTTCGGGGTAGGTGCGCAAGCACCCGAGTCGAGCGCCAACTCGACTCACCGCACTCGGCTCCCGGCAGCTACCGGGGGCCGAAGTGCTTTGTGGCGTAGGGTGTTGCGCCTATTTAGTTGCGAGTAGCAGCGGCCCGGGGGCTGCCGCTAGTTAGTTGTTGTGCAGCCCTCCTTGGTCGAGGTTTCGGCTAGGCGATGCCGCCAGCAGCAATCTGCCCCTGCGGCGGTTTAACCGCCGGGTGTGGCTTCGCGTGTGCGGGCGCAAAGCGGCTGACATGGGTTCAGCATGACGGTGCAAAAGTGAAAACTGAGGTTGACACGCCGACCTACGGTTAAACCGCGCCGCTCGTGAGTTGTGGCCTCGCTGGCGCGCCCCCTGGTAGGTGCTGCGATGGCGACGGTGCAAATCCATAACGGCCCACCCCTTCATCTCGGAACCGACTTAGTCTGTAAGAGAGTTCCCGGCGTATTGCACACTTCCCTTACGTACGGTACACAATAGGACAGTTCGTGAACATGTTAGGCACATCGGACGGGGTGAGAGAGGCTGAATCGTTATGAGCGCTGATCAGATCAGTTTGGACCCGGCGGCCGCGGCAGCGCTGGCCGACCGTTGGGACGCCTACGCCGACGAACTGCAGCAGTACGTCGCGGCGACTCAGCCCGACATCGCGCAGTTGAGCAACCAGCTGGGCCCGATTTATACGGCGTTCATCCAGGCCAAGGCGCTGGAGACGACCGAACGCGGTCTGAGCTACGAGCGTGTCATCGCCTGGGCTCGCGGGCACGCGCAGAAACTGCGCAATCATCGGACTGGATTCGAGGTCGCTGACGACGAGACCGCCCGCGCCATCGACGCCGCGGTATCGAACTGACCTCAATGGTCATCGGGTGGGTTCGGAGTTGAACCGGGAAAGGGGCTGGCGTGGTTAATATTTCGTTCGAACCGGCCGCCCTTGCCGCCCATGGTCGCGAGTTGGCCGACGATGCGGCCGGGCACGCACCCTCCTGTTCGCTGTGCCAGCCGGCGGCCCCCGACGAGGTGTCGACCGCCGTGGCCGCGTCGTTCACCGCTTGGGCCACAGGCCTGGAACAGCTGCTCGCGCATTCGATCGCCCAGCGGGCCGCCGGCGGAATGGCCGTGGCCACTACCGCGGCGGCACTCGAGGAAAGTGACGTCGAGGCGGCCACGGTGATTTCCAGCTATGGACAGGCCCGGCCGACCTCGGCGGTGCCCGTGCTGCCCACCGGGCCGGGCCAGCTGCCGTCGTTGCCCGCCGCCCCGGCGGTTCCCGCCGCGCCCACACCCATGCCCGCTGAAACCTGGTCAGCACTCATCCACGGCGGGCCGGGTTCAGAGCCGCTGCGCACGTTGGCGACTCAATTCCGCACGCTGGCAACGGAGTTGGACAAGCAAGCCGGGGATACCAAGCGGACGGCACACGGGGTCGACGCGAACTGGAATGAGGGGAATCAACCCGCCGGCCGCAACATTTCCGAGCACGCCTCGTGGTTGGCCGATGCCGCGAACTACGCCCGGACGCTGGCCTCCTCAGCGGAGTCGGCGGCCAACACCGTCGACAACACCCGCACCGCCACACCGACGCCGGAGACGTTCAAGACATTGCGCGAGGAGTACCGCACCGCGCTGCAGAAGTTCACCTCCAGCGCGGGTGTGATCAGTGAGCCACTGGTGGTGGCCAAGTCCAACATCTCCACCGCGCAGGCCCAGGCCGTCGCCGCACAGGCCAGCTACGCGCTGGCCGCCAACACCGACACCGTGAGCGTGCCGGCACCACCACCGGCGCCACCGCCAATCGTGGGCAACACCCCTGGCAGCGAGAAGGCACAGTACAAAGAGCCGACCGCCGAGGCTGCCGAAAAGAAGGACGAACCGGAGCCCACCGGCAAGGACGTCAAGGACGGCCCCGGGTCTGGCGATCCTGGCGCCGAGGGTGATTCGGCGACCAACAGCGAGCTCGATCCGACAGCGCAGGCGTCGGGCGATATCGCGGCCGTGGAGCAGGGGGAGGTTCCCGGTGCGCCGACTGCGGCCCAGCCGCCCCTGACTCCGGCCACCGATGCCAGCGCCGGCGCCGCGGGCGCCGTCCTGGGCTCGATTCTGGGTGCGGTGACCCAGTCTGCGGGCGGCGCTTCGGGGATGATGCCCGGTGGGGGAGCCTCTCCGCTGTCGGCGCTGTCGGGGATCCCGAGCCTCCCAAGCCTCGGTGGTATGCCCGGCACCGGCGGTGAGGGCTTGCCGCCCCCGGAGGACATGGGCTTTGACGACCTCGGCGCGGGTGATCCAGGCGCCACCACCCCGGCCAGCAGCGGTGGTGGTGGTGGCGGCGGCGGGTTGTCTGCTGGCGGCCCATCAAGTTCGGTGTCGGCGGCCGCACCCGGCGCTGCGATCATCCCACCGGCCAGCGCACCGCCTGCCGCGGCGGTTCCGTCCACTGGCCGGGCCGGTGGGATGGGGATGGGGGCCATGTATCCGCCGGTGATGGGCGGCATGGGCGGCAACAACACGCCCGAAAGGGATAAAGACCTGTTCCCCGACAAGCGTGTCGTGCATCGCGACCATGCGAACACCGAGCCGGTGTTCGGGGAGTTGGAACAAGTGAGGAAGCGTCCTGGCCGGCGTACGTCGTCCAAGACTCAGGAGGAGACCGATGGCCACACCACCCCTTAACCCTGCCGCCGAGGCGGCGCTGGCACCGCTGAACAGGATGCTGGATGCGATCTACGCCTGGGACGAGGAGACCGACGCGTTCCTTTCCAGCACCAGCGACGACGACGACATCATCGTCGTGCACGACTCTCGAGGACGGCTGCTCGACCTCGATGTTCGGGAGGGGCTCCAGCAGGAGTTGACCATCGGCGAACTCAACGAGCGCATCAGCGATGCGTTGGCGCAGAACGCCCGCAAGGCCGCCGATGGGCTCGATGCGATCTCACAGAAGCTGTTTGACGAGTGCGCGAAGATCGCCTCACCCGAGCTACGCCAGCATCCTGTGGCTAATCAGCTCGCCCAAGCACTGCACAGCCCGAACAACCAACGGAGGCAGTAGTAATGCCCGCAGTCACACCATCGGGACAGTCAGCCGACAACATCGAGGTCAAGCCGATGGCGCTCATCGCCGATGGCGCGGACACGGCGGCCGAGGCTGCCAGCGTTGCCGCCGCCGGGGCGGGCGGGGCGGCTGGAGCCGCCGCGGCGACGGCTGCTGGAGCGGGACCAGATCCGGTGAGTGCGGCGATCACCGCCGCCATGAGTCCCTGGGCTGCGGAACTGGCCGCATGTCAAGCCCAGGCTACTGCGCTGGCAAGCGAAACGGCTGCGACCGACGGCACCTGCGCGGGCACGTTGGAAGCCGCGGATGGTCAGGCGGCCGCCGCCATCAGCGCTGCTGTGCCTGGACCGGGGGCCGCAGTCTGACCGGTTTTTCCGGGCAAGGTGTTGGTCATGAGCGGTAGGCTCTAACCATCCACCCGATACGCAGGGAGACATGATGAGCCACCCCATCACAACCGGGCCCGGCACAGGACGCGCATACGGGACCGGCTATCAACCCGCCCCTTCGGGGTGGGGCTACCAGCCATCCGCGGAGGGGACGGCCCATCAGCCGCCCACGCCCGAGGGGACCGGCTACCAACCAGCACCTGCTCCCGGACCTTTTGGTCCACCTACTGTGGCGCCCAAGCGCCCACGCCGAGTCGGCCTCATCGCGGCGATCGCTGCCACTGCCCTGATCTCTGCCGGGTTGGGCGCCGCAGTCGGAACCGTCGTTACCAATTCGGCCTCGTCGAGCGACGGTGCTGCTCAAACACCTACGCCAACGAATACTGCAGCTGCACCGGCCACCGGGGACACCCACGAACAGGACGTGGGGTTGTGCACTCGCTACGCGGCCATCAACAGTGCCATTCCGAAGCCATACGACAATGCGATGGACATTCTGCCGGCTGCGGCTGCGCTGCAGGCGTCGCTGGAGGACTACCCGGGGGCGAGCGAACCGATACGGCAGGCGATGTCAGACGTCGTGTCGGCGTACTACGCGCGAATCGCGGTATTCGGCGGCGTCCGGGAGCGAGGCTTGGCTGAGCCGCCTCCCGATGACAAGCAGGCAGCGCAGGCCGCGTACGACAAAGCCTGGGAAATCTGCGGATTCGAATGAGGGCTGACGTAGCGGGGAGTGACGTATGGCTGCGGTAGGTGGCGGGGCGGGCGATGTTCAGCGTCCGCCCGGTGTTGGCGCTCACATGGCGATTGGTGAGTTCTGGCCGAGTATCAGCGAGAGCGACATTCAGAGTGTCGCCGACGAGCACCGAGCGGCTGAGACCAGGTTCTCCAGCTACGGCGATACCTTGAAGCGCAAGCTCACAACGAGCCCGGACCTCCTTCAAGGGCAGGCTGGCATCGCGCGGGGCGAACGGCTCACCGAGATGCGCAATCACGCCTACGACACGGCCGATCATCTCGGCTCCAAAGTCGCGACCGCGGAGTCCTACAAGAGCACCGTCGTCGGCCTGAAAATGGACCTCACCCGGATCGGGGACGCCGCTCAAACAGCTTGGGAGACAGCACGACAGACCAGGACACCGTTTTCCGTTGCCCCTTTCAAAGCGGAGGCCGCCACGGCGGTCAGCACCGCGCTCGGAGACATCGCGGCTGCTCCGCCACCACTTCCTATGCCTGGAGAGGATGGCTCCGCCACACCGGGCGATCACAAGACACAGAAGGACGAACGAACCACCGAAAGTGAAGACACTGGTGTCGAGGAGAATGCGAATGCGCCGGTCGCCAAAGACAGCGAAGCGGGGGAACAGGTTGACAAGAACAACTCCGAGGCCTCTGCGCTGGACGGGAATGCACCTGCCATAGAGGGCACTGGGCAATCCGATGCGCCGATAACGGAAGCACCTGCTCAGGCTGTTTCTGATCCCGGTACCGCTGCAGTGTCGCCGGCGGTAGGTACGCCCACGACCGGCTCACCCGGTATGCCGACGAGCCTGCCGACGGGAGGAGCACCGTCCGCTGGGAGTGGCATGGGCTCGATACGGCCGCCGCAGGTGCCGTCGTCGGGTCTGAGTGGATTGAGCGGGAATCCGTTAAAGGATGTGGCGACGGCACCGGCGTCGTCGATGTCGGATGCGCTGTCGAGTAATCCGGTGAGTAATCCAAATCCGTTGTCGAGTGTGGCGAGTAGTTTCCAGTCGGGGTTGGCGTCGGGTATGGGCGCTTCGGGTGCGGTGTCTCCGACACCGGCGCCGCCGCTGGAAAAGTTTGCGGCGCAGCATCCTTCGGCGACTCCGGTCGCGCCTGCCGGGCCGCAGGGCCCGGTGGTTCCCGCTCAGGGAACGACTGCGGCCGCACCGAGCCCACCGCCTCCTGTTGGCGGCGGCGGTGGTGGTGTGGCGCCGATGGTGCCCCCGAGCGGTGGCGGCGGCGGTTTGGCGCCGTATGTTCCGCCCGGTGGCGGTGGGGGGCCGGTGGCACCGCCTGGTGCGGGGACGGTGCCGGCGTCGGCTCAGCCGTCCCCTCCGGTCGGCCCCACGCCGCAGCAGGGCGGCGGCGGTGCGGGCGCTCCGTTGGTCGCCGGCAGCGGGGGTGCCGGTGCTGGTGCGGCACTGACGGATTCGGAGCCGAGTGCCGATCTGCTGCTGGCTCGGCGGGTTCTGGATGGACTGGTCCGCGGTACCGAGGTTCGGGAGGACCTACTCAACGGCGGCTTCGTGCAGTGGGCTGTGTCGGTGGTGCAGCTGCCGTCGGGTCCGTCGGTGTCGATCGCGTCGAGTGTGGGTGGCGGTGCCTACTTGCCGCCTGGGGTGTTCATTCCGAACTCGGCGCACCTGGCGGTGTTCGATGAGCTGCTTCCTCTGAACTGGGCTACCCGGTTCATGGGGGTTGAGCAGCCGACAACTTTGCTTGCAGCTCACGCCGAGGAATTGTCGCGGTATGTGCCCGGGGCCCGCCGGTCTGCGTTGGTGACCACCGAGCTGGGGGTTGCTCGACCGGTTGGGTGGCCTGATTTCGAGTCTGTCCGTGCTGTCGAGATCCTGCACGCCCCTGGCGAGGCTCCGAGCGTTGGTGGTGGATACGTCCACCGGTTGATGACGGTGGACCGGCCGGCCTGGGCGAAGGTGCAGGCCATCTTGCAGCAAGGTCTGGGGCTGCAGGCCGCTGGATCGATCACCGAGGCTGTGCTGGCTGCTGCTGCGCAGACGCCGAGTCCAATGTCGGGGGTGGACGGTCAGCAGATGCGGCTGATCGAGCAGTACGACGTGGATCATGTGTTGGAGCCGTTGCGCAGCCATACCCCGGTGGACTGGGATGCCCACTACCGCAACGTGATTGAGCGACATAATTCTGCGGTTTTGCATCCGAGCATGGCCGGAGCGGTGCTCGACGCCGACGACTCCGAGGTGTCGCGGGCGTCGCAGCAGGTGTACGTGCATTTCTATCGGGCGGGCCTGATGATCGAGCTGCTGAGGTGTTGGCGTGATCAGCCGCCGTCGCTGCCCGATCTGGTCTACTGCGCCAAGATTGCCGGGTTCGGCCATGTTGTCGATGCGGTGTTGGCGCCACGGCCGCAGACTGCGCCGAGCTGACCGGCGACGAACCATCTGCCGCAATTGTGCCTGACATGTTCACTCATTGCATGAATATGTGTAATATGTCCATCAACGTGCGGGTCAGGACGTGGGTGTGTTGCCGGAAGGGGAACCGTGACAGAGCAGGAGGCTGCTGAGACAGCCGGTGATCTTGCCGAGCGGGTTGTGGCGACGGCGATCTCTGTGAAGCGGACAGTATTTGTGCAGGTCAATGCGCTCGGCTTTGTCTGCGGTGTGGTGTTGAAGCCCGAAGCTCGCAAGTGGGATTCGGTGACGCTGAACAACCGTGTGCGCAAGGTCGCCGCGGTGGCTCATGACCGGTATCTAGCCAATTTGGGCATTGATGGGACGTATCCGACGCTTGACGCGGTGGCAGCCGACGAGCGTGCATTGACCTTCTAGTTCATAGGGAGAGTTGCATGTCGTGGGACATTGTCAGCAAAGCCGTCGAGACGGTCCTCACCAACGCCATCCTCGGGATCGGCCGCCTGGCGCCGCTGCTCCCGAACTCACCTGTGCCCGACGTTGAGCCTGATGGAGGTGGGGGTTCGCCTGCCTCGCCAGCGCCCGAGGGGCCGGGTCAACCGTCGCCGCCGCCTCCAGGTCCGGGTGCTCCTCCGGCAGGGCCTGCGACACCGCCGCCTGGTCCCGGCGAGCCTCCTGCAGGTCCCCCGCCGGCTCCGCCGGCACCTCCGATGCCCCCGCAGGAGGCTGAGGGGCCAGCCGCTGAAGCCGCTAAAGAGGAAGCGCGGCGGGTGGGCGAGATGCTGGAGCAGCTCGTGGAACTCGATAGCGCGGGGATCAGCGCCGAGGAGGTGGCCGCTGCGGGTGAGGTCGGGCGCCAGGAGTTGGAGGATATCCGCGCCGATGTGACGGCCAAGATCGAGCAGATGAAGGCTGACGGGTCGCTGTACACCACCGAGGGCCAGAAGACGCTGATGGATTTCGTCAAGACCCGCCTCGAGGAGGCCCGCACGATCATCGAGAAGGCCGCGGCCGATTCCGAGGACAAGGCGGCGGTGTCGCAGGACAACGCCACCAAGTACAGCGGTGTGGGCACCACCCCCGACGGCGCCGGCGGCCCGGACAGCACTGGGGCTGGCGGCCCGGACAGTGCAGGCGCCGAAGATGCTGCGGCGGAAGCGGATTCAGCCGAGGAGGCGCAGACCAGCCCGGCCGGGGTGCTGGGGCAGCCCGGCTTGGGGATGGGCATGCCGCTGGGCGGTGGGATGCCGATGGGTGGTGGGCTTCCCGGGTTCGGCGGTGGTGGCGGCGGGTTGCCGGGCTTCGGCGGCGGCGGTGGTGGGCTGCCCAATGGGTTCATGGACCCGCTGGCTTCGACGCTGGCGGGGTTCAACGATCAAAAGCCTCCCGGTGACGCTGCACCGGAGTTCACCGACGACCAGGCCGGCGGCCAAGCCGATGAGGCTGAGGCGGCACCGGAGTTCAAGGACGCCGAGGGCAGCACCGAGGCCGAGGCCGAGGGTGAGGGTGAGAGTGGCTCCGCGGAGGGCGAGGAGGAGTCGGCGCAGACTCAGGCGGCCGGGGCCGAGCAGGCTGGTCCACAGGCCGAGACGGTGGGGCCACCGACGAAGTCCACTGATGTGGCGTTGCCCGACAACTCGGTGACTGAGGCGCGGACCACACAGTCCGCGGAAGTGGTGCGGTCGGCGCTCAACGGCACTCCGGTGGCCGAGGCGTGGCAGCAGGCAGCGGGTGTAACGCTGCCGCCGCCTGGTACCCCGGTCACCGATCCGGTGCCGCCGACGCAGCTGAAGGCCGGGGATGTGGGCGTGTGGAAGGACCACCTGGTGATGGCGTTGGGCAACGGCAAGGTGCTGGTGTCCGGGCAGGTGCAGCCGCTGGAGAGCGTGAGTTCAGGCCCGGACTTCCTGGGCTGGATGGATCCGACCGCGACGAAGGGCGGCTCTGCGGCCCCACCGGCACCGCCGGCACCGCCGGCTGAGTGAGCGAACGTGGTGGCCACGATGTTGATCCCGCCGAAGGCACGCTGAGATGTGTGGGAACGGGTGTGCGGTGGGACTGTCGGTGGAGGGGTTTGTGCGTGCTGCCGGTGGGGTGATGGGGCAAGCGCGGGATGGTTTCGGCACTGGGGTGGGGGTGTTGTTGCCGCCGCCGCCGTTGGCTCCGGCGCCGCCGCCGTCGATCACGCCGGGGCAGGGTCAGGCCGCCGATGGCCAGCAGGATGCGGCGTCGCAGCACCACAATTCGACGGCCGCGCTGGGCTCGCTGGATGACACCGGCCGCGCCGAGGTCGATGCGGCGGCAGCCTCGGCGTCGGGTGGCCGGGTGAACATGGAGTCGATCATCGCCAAGGCGGTGGCCGATGTGCAGGCGCTGGGGTTGAGCACCAACACCCCGGAGGGTAAGCGGGCGTTGATCGCCGCGATCAAGACCCGGCTGGAGGAGACTCGCGGCACGGTGGAGACCGGCGCGGCCGAGGCGGGAACGCACGCGGCCTCGGCCAATGCCAACGCCGCCGGCTACGGCGAGGTCGCGGGCCAGACCCGCCCTGCGGGGATGGGCGCAAATCCGTTGGGCGCCATGCCAATGGGTGGTGGTATGCCGATGGGTGGCGGGTTGCCGACGGGCGGCGGAATGCCCGGCTTCGGCGCCCCGATGTCAGCCTTGAGCGGACTGAGCGCCCCCTTCACCCAAGCCAGCCGACACACCGGACAGGACAGCGCCTCCGGGGGCAGTGGCTCGTCGAAGTCAGCGGTGTCGCAGGCCGCGAAAATCCCGCTCAGCGCTGTCCGGTACGACCGGCAGAACTTCGCGGCGGGCAAGCAGGCCTATCGGAGATACATCAGCGAAGCGCTCGACGTGATGGGCGTGGACGACCCGCGGGCGCGGGCACGATGGACGACCGGGTTGATGACCGCTGCAGCGCGGGAGTCCAGCTTCAATCCGCTGGCGGTCAACACGTATGACATGAACGCCACGCGGCTGGCCGGCTCCGGTCCGGACGGGTTCCCGGCGGGTTCGTCACGCGGTGGGGTGCAGACGATTCCGGAGACGTTTGCGAGCTTCCACCAGCCTGGCACGTCGACGAATATCTATGAGCCGGTGGCCAATCTGTGTGCGTCGATGAATTATGTGATGAGCCGGTACGGGGTTGATCCCAGCGGGTCCAATCTGTCGAAGGTTGCGCAGTTCAACCCGAACGCTGCAGGCGGTGGTTACTGATGTCGGTGGAGGGGTTTGTGCGTGCTGCCGGTGGGGTGATGGGGCAAGCGCGGGATGGTTTCGGCACTGGGGTGGGGGTGTTGTTGCCGCCGCCGCCGTTGGCTCCGGCGCCGCCGCCGTCGATCACGCCGGGGCAGGGTCAGGCCGCCGATGGCCAGCAGGATGCGGCGTCGCAGCACCACAATTCGACGGCCGCGCTGGGCTCGCTGGATGACACCGGCCGCGCCGAGGTCGATGCGGCGGCAGCCTCGGCGTCGGGTGGCCGGGTGAACATGGAGTCGATCATCGCCAAGGCGGTGGCCGATGTGCAGGCGCTGGGGTTGAGCACCAACACCCCGGAGGGTAAGGGGGCGTTGATCGCCGCGATCAAGACCCGGCTGGAGGAGACTCGCGGCACGGTGGAGACCGGCGCGGCCGAGGCGGGAACGCACGCGGCCTCGGCCAATGCCAACGCCGCCGGCTACGGCGAGGTCGCGGGCCAGACCCGCCCTGCGGGGATGGGCGCAAATCCGTTGGGCGCCATGCCAATGGGTGGTGGTATGCCGATGGGTGGCGGGATGCCGACGGGCGGCGGAATGCCCGGCTTCGGCGCCCCGATGTCAGCCTTGAGCGGACTGAGCGCCCCCTTCACCCAAGCCAGCCGACTCACCGGCGGCGACAGCACCGCCAGGCTTGCCTCCGCGGCGAGTCGTGGGCTGGACACCACCGGGCCCGGGAAGGCCGATGAGCGGGGTCTGCAGAAGTACACCAAGTTGATGAACCGGGCGATTTCGAATGCGTTCCCAGAGATCAAGGAGATCGGCGGGGTCCGCCCCGACAGCCTCAAGTGGCATCCCAACGGGCTGGCCCTGGATGTGATGATCCCCAACTGGGACACCCCCGAGGGGCGGGCGCTCGGTGATCGGGTGGTCAACTTCTTGATCCGCAACCAGAAGCCGCTGGGCCTGGACCACATCATCTGGCGCCAGCAGATGATCCAGCCGGACGGCAGCTCCTCGAGGATGGAGGATCGAGGCAGCGCCACACAGAACCACTTCGACCACGTTCACGTGGCGTCATTGGGCGGAGGGTATTGAGCGTGCAGGAACCGAAGCGCACCCATCGGGCCGAGCGGCGCCGCGGCGGCACCGGATTGACTTACGCCTCGCTGGAACAGGTTGCGGCGTGGCGGTTTCTGTGGCATCGCATGGCGGTGGCAGTCGCTCGCCATTCTGTGCGGCTGGTGCATGACCCGTCGAAGAACTACGGCGCGGCGGCCACCGTCGGGGTGGTGATCGCCGCACTGGCGCTGGGGGTGTGCTTCGTGTTGTCCTGGCTGCGGCCGGTGGGTCAGATCGGAGACTCCAAGCTGGTGGCCGACCGGGGCAGCGGCGCATTGTTCGTTGACGTCAACGGAACGATGCACCCGGCGTTGAACCTGGCGTCGGCGCGGCTGATCCTGGGCCAGGACGCCTCCCCGACGCTGGTGCCGATGGCCCAGATCGAGAAGCGGCCGATCGGTCCCACGGTCGGCATCGTCGGCGCCCCCAATGATCTGACGCCGCGCACGCCCACCGATACCGGGTGGGGGTTGTGCGACAAGGCCGGTGCTGCGGGCACGTTGGCGACTCCTCGGGTCACCGCACTGACCGGGCGGGCCGAGCTGGGGGATTGGGCGCACGAGATGGTTTCCCCGGAGGCGGTGTTGATGACCTACGGCGGCAACGTCTTCCTGGTCACCGACGGGCACCGGTCCCAGCTCGATCTGGCCGACAAGCCGGTGATGCTGGCGCTGGGGCTGCAGGCGGGCAACCTTCGGCCCACTCCGATGTCACGGGCACTGTATGAGGCGTTGATTCCCACCGCGCCGCTGCGGGTGCCCGACGTGCCCTCGCCGGGGGGCCCGCTCGGGTATGCCGCGCCGGGGCTGCCGGTGGTGTCGGGGTCGGTGATCAAGTCGCGGGGCGCTACCGGCGACGACCAGTTCTTCGTGGCATTGCCCGCAGGGCTGCAGATGATTCCGGAGACGGTGGCGCTGATGCTGCACAACGCCAACGTGTCGCGGCAGGGGCGGGTGCTCGACGTGGAGGCTCCGATGGTCGCGGCGGCTCCGCAGGCCGTGGGCTTCGATGTGTCGATGTATCCCAACGGGCCGGTGAAGCTGTTGGACAAGGCCGCCGAACCGGTCACCTGTGTGATGTGGCGCAAGGATTCGGGTGCTCCGCAGGCCACGGTGACCACGGTGTCGGGTCGGCGCCTGCCGATCGCGCAGGGCGAGGAGTCGCGGGTGATCAAGATGGTGTCGGCGCAGGCGGGCCAGCAGTCCGCCGACGAGGTGTACCTGGGGCCGGGCAGCGCGAACTTCGTTCAGGTCACCGGCGTCGAACCTGATTCCGGGCGCAGCGAATCGGTGTGGTGGATCGGCCACAGCGGTGTGCGTTTCGGCATCGAAACCTCACAGCGAGAACACGATCCGTTGCGGGCACTGGGGTTGGCGGGTGTGACGCCGACGCCGGCACCGTGGGCGGTGGTGCGTTGGCTTCCGGCCGGCCCGGCGTTGTCGCGGCAGTCCGCGATGGTCGAGCACGACACCTTGGGGGCCAACTCGGCGGCCGCGCCGATGAGCGAAGAGAAGGGGACCCGGTGACGACGAAGAAGGGTTTCGACAAGGAAAAGCCGGCTGCGCCGATCCTGCCGGAACGCACCGCCACGATGCCCGAGATCGGCGAGATCACGCGACCGCCGCAGCAGCGACCCCCGGTGTGGGTGTGGGTGCTGATCTTCGTGGTCGCCGTGATCGTGCTGCTGGTGATCATGATTCGTACCGGCGCCCGCTCCATCGGCCTGGGCGGCATGTTCATCATGCCGATCATGCTGGTGTCGATGCTGATGATGCTGCGTAACCGTGGCGGCACCAACGAGAAGACCAAACCGGCAGCGCTCAACCAGACCAGGGTCGACTATCTGCGCAGCCTCGATGAACTGCGCAAGGACGTGACCGACGGGGCTCAGGAGCAGGCCGCCGAGATCGCCTATCACCATCCCAATCCCTGCAACGGTTCGCTGCTGACCATGGTCGGCACGGGCCGAATGTGGGAGCGCCGACCCACCGACCGCAATTTCGGGCATGTGCGTCTCGGGCTGGGGGTGACGCGGTTGCGCACCATCATCAACCCACCGCAGAAGGTGCCGCCCCCGGAGTACCGGGAGACCTCGACGGCGATCGCGGCGCGGGATTTCCTGTTGGCGCAGAACGTGGTTCACGATGTGGCCCGGCCGCTGCATCTGTTCGACCAGATGGGGTGGGCGTTTTTCGCCGAGGAGCAGCAGCGCCCACTGGTGCAGGGCACCCTGCGGGCGCTGGTGTGCCAGCTGTGCGTGTTCCACGGGCCCGACGTGGTGCGATTGGCGATCATCAGCGACGACCCCGCGTCGTGGGAGTGGGCCAAGTGGTGGCCCCATGTCGCCGACCCTGAGCTGGTCGACGCCTGCGGGCCGGTGCGGATGATCTACAGCGATGTGGGGGAGTTCATGGAGCGCTTCGGGGAGCAGTGGCGCAGTCGGCCACCGTGGTCACCACCGATGGAAGGGCAGCCCCGCGCCGAGGATCACTGGGTGATCGTGGTGGACATGCCGGGCGCCAACTGTGCCCCGTTGTTGGGCAGCACCGGGTATGCCGGGGTGGCGGTGCTGGAGGCCACCAACGACTACTACTCGCCGCTGGCGACGTCGGCGACGGCGATGAAGTTCGACGCGGTGGGAAATCTGCTGCGCGCCAGAGAGGTTGTGTAAATGGTTCGGGTTTCGCCTTTGGCCGAGGACGGGCTTGCCTTCGCGGCCACACCGGACGTGATGCCGCTGGTGGAGGCCGAGGTGTTGGCCCGCGCGGTGGCCGCCTGGGAGCCGCAGGACGCCGCCACCCGGTTTGTGGCCGAGCGGGCTGCCGACGCGCGAGCGGGCCAGGATTTCCTCGACCTGTTCCAGATCGAGGATGCCCGCGTGTGGGATCCGACCACACTGTGGTCGCAGTTGACGACGACGACGCGGCTGCGCGCCCCGTTGGGCAAGAATCCGACTACCGGCAAGACAGTGTGGTTGGACCTCAAGGAGGGCGCCGAGGGCGGTATGGGGCCGCACGGCATGCTGACCGGCCAGATCGGCTCGGGTAAGTCGGAAACGCTGGTGTCGTTCTGCCTGGCTATCGCCATGCTGCATCCGCCGGAAACGCTGCAGATGATCCTGGGTGACTTCAAGGGTGAGACGGCGATGATGAAGCTGGCCGACATTCCGCACTGCCAGGGTGTGGTGTCGAACCTGGCCGAGTCCGCCGCCCGGCTGGATCGTTTCGAGGACATGATCAACGGCGAGACCGCGCGGCGCGAGGCGATCCTGAGCGCCACGGGTTACAAGGACGTGCGCGACTACGAGCGGGCCAGGGCCACGACCCGCCCCGATCTGGAGCCGCTGGGGACGCTGCTGATCGTGCTGGACGAGTTCAGCGAGTTGCTGCGGATTCGGCCTCGGCTGGCCGAGACCTTCGACGTGGTGGCCCGCAAAGGCCGCGGTCTGTGGATGCACATCCTCAATGCCTCGCAGCGGGTGGAGACCGGCCGAATGGCAGGCATGATCGCCCAGCAGACGTACTCGATCGGCTTGAAGCTCAAGGACGCCAGCCAGTCTCGGGCCGCGATCGGCTCGACACGAGCCTACGAGGACCTCAAGGGCGCCCCGCAGGGCACCGGGTTCCTCGTCTTCGACGACGATCACACCCTGTTTCGGTCCTACTACGTCTCCGCGCCGTTCATCGCGCCGGTGGCGGGCCGCCAGCAGCGGCGCCGCCAGGAGGGCCAGTACATCGATCCGCACCGTTTCGGTGCCGCGGTTGAGCCCCTGCCGCTGGACATCGAGGTCGGCGAGGACGAAGACGACGACGATCTGGCCGACGAGATTTCGCTGGAGCAGATGAGCGTGGACGCCGACACCGTGGTGTCGGTGCTGGTGCAGCGGCTGGCCGAGGCTGGGCGCACCTGCCGTCCGATGCACAGGCTGTACCTGCCGCCGCTGGATGAGACTCCGGTGGTGGCCGTCGATGAGGTGGCACGGGAGTTCTGGGGACGCGACTGGCTTGATGTCAGCGACGACTCGGGTCTGACGATTCCCTACGCCCGTGAAGATGACCCGTTTGACCACAGTCAGAAGCTGCTGAGTGTCGACCTTTCGGGCAGCAAGGGCAACGCGGCCGTCATCGGGGCCACTCAGAGCGGGAAATCCACTGCGCTGCAGACGATCATGACGAATCTCGCGGTCTCGCACAGCCCGCAGCGGGTCCAGTTCTACTGCATCGACCTCGGCGGCGGAAAGCTGCAGAACATGTCGGCTCTGCCGCATGTCAGCGGTGTCGCCGGGCAGGGCAACGAGGAGCGGCTCACCCGGATTCTCAGCGAGGTCGAGCGGCTGCTGGCCAGCCGGGTGCGCAGCTGGGAGTTGGCCGGGATCGACCTGACGGAGTTCCGTGCCCGCAAGTTCGCCGGCAAGCCCGGTGAGGTGCCCGAGGACGGCTACGGCGATGTGTTCCTGTTCGTGGACAACATGGCGGCGCTCAAGATCAAAGACCAGGAGCTCTACACCCGGATCAGCGAACTGGGGTCGTCGTCGGCGCTGAACTACGGCATCCATCTGGTGGTCAGCAACGACCAGTGGGTCAGCCTGCCGTACAACCTCAACCCCAAGTTCGGCACCCGCATCGAATTGCGGATGACCGATTACCGCGAATCGGAGATGGGCGATCGCGAACGCGCCAAGACCGTTCCGGATCAGCCGGGGCGCGGACTCAAGCGCGGCGGCCTGCATTTCCTGATGAGCGCTCCGGTGGCCACACCGACGCTGACGGGCGCTCACGGCACTGTGACCTATGAGCAGTCCTCGGTGGAGGCGACGTGCCGGCTGATCGCGCAGTCCTGGCAGCGGCGCGGAGTTGCTTCGGCGCCCCCGCTGCCGGAACTGCCGACCGAGCTGCACTGGCACGAGCTGGGGCCGGTGCCTGCGGGCACCCTGAAGCTCGGTGTCGGGGAGGTGGCCCTCGACACCGTCGGGGTGGACCTGACCGCGGCCACCAACTTCTATGTGGTGGGCAGTAGCGGGTCGGGCCGCACGACGGTGTTGCGCACGCTGGTGACCGCGATCCAGGACGCGTTCTCCCCGGCGCAGGCCCAGATCGTCGCCTTCGATCCCGACCTGAAGCTGGCCTCCTACATCGACGAGCAGTACCTGGCTGTGCATGTCGACAACCCGTCGGTGGACGTCGGCGCTATCGCGGCTCATCTGGCCAAGAGGTTCACCAGCGAACGTCGGCCGCCGGAGAACGCCACGGCCCATGAGCGGGCGCGGTGGCGCTTCAGCGGTCCTCGCTACTTCATCGTGATCGATGATCTGCACCTGTTCAATGCGCCGGGCTCCACGATGTCGTCGCGGCTGATGCCGGCGTTGGAGCCGGTGATCGAACGCGGCCGGCAGATGGGGGTGCACGTCATGGCGAGCCTCAACGGCACCGGGTGGGCGGCAACGAGCGCCCACAACAAGGTGGTGACCGCGATGGATCGTGCCGGGGCGGGGGTGCTCGTGCTCGACGGCACCCGCGCCGACGGGGTCATTGTCGATGGGGTGCGTGCTGCGCCGCGGGCACCTGGGCGAGGCGAACTGGTGTATCGCAAGCTGGGGCGCCAGCTCATGCAGGTGGCGTTGCCGCCGGCCGGGAAATCTCTGCATCCGCACTCAGCTGATTCGTGGTGAACTGTAATGACAACGTCAGCAGGTCATGGTGGAGTAACAGAGAGCAAATACATGAGGGTTGATCCCGAACACAAACCGTTGTGTATTAAGTGTGTACGAAGTGACTGACAATGTGTTAGGTTGCATCTACGGGAGCAGTAAGGAGCACGATCATGTCGGGACTGTCAGTGTTTATGGAACCCGCCGGGGTCGCCGCGGCGTCGGCCGCGACCGCCGCGCTGTCGGCCGAGGCCGCCGGTCACACCGCGCAGGCGGCGGCCGCTTCTGCGGTCGTGCCGCCTGGGCTCGATGAGATCTCGGCGGCCAATGTCGCCAAGATCGCCTCTATCTCGGCCGATATCGCCGCGATTCTGGCGGCGGCGGCGGGCCAGCAGGCGCTCTATGGTGTGGCCAACGGCGCTGCGAGCGTGATGACCACCGTCGCTGACGAGGCGGCCGGTGCGGTCATCGGCGCGGTGATCTAGGAAGCTGCACCGTCATGCCACCCGGGGCTTACCAGGCCGAGCCGCCCGAGGCGACCTCGGCGCAGTTCTGGCTCGGTCCTGGGGCGGGTTCATTTTTCGCCTCGGCCGCCAACCTCAAGGCGTTGGCGGCGGCGATCATCGGCATGCTCGGCGGGCACGTCTCGACCGAGGCTGCCATGGCGGCCAGTTGGCCGGCTCTGAGTGGGGAGATCGCCCGCCTGGCGCACGTACCCCATTTGGGGTGGCTGGCCACGGCGGGCGCGATGGTCGCTGAGGCCGGCATGGCGATCGACGCCACGGCCGCGTCGTTTGAGACGTCGAAGTTCGCCACCCCGCACCCCAGTGAGGTGGCGGCGAATCAGTCTGAACATGTGGCACTGAACAACGCCAACTTCTTGGGGCTCCTGACACCGCTGATCATCGCCAACCGTGTCGACTACGGCCGCATGTGGATGCAGGGCGTGACCAACAAGTACGCCTATGAGGCGGGGTCGGTGCCGTTGCAGACGGTGCCGCCGGTGCCGCCGCCGCCGCCGTCGACCGTCGGCGGTGGCGGTGCCGGGTCGGGGACCCCGGGGCTGGATCAGGCGTCTGGGGAGGCGGGCGCGCCGATGGACAGCTTCTTCCAGCAGTTGACTGGCATGTTGCCCGCTATCGGGCAGATGCCGATGTCGGCTGTTCAGTCGTTGGGCAGCGGTGGCCCGCTCAAGAGCCTGACCGAGGTGCCGCAGCAGGTTCTCGGTCAGATGGGATCGCTGGCCTCGGCGGCGAACCTGAGTCCTGAGGCGGGGCTGGATGATGTCGCCGCGTCGGACTGGGTGACGTCCACGCCGTTGGCTGGCGGTGCGGTGAACGCTTCGCTGGCCGGTGGTGGTGGCGGCGGTGCTGGTGGTGGTTTCGGCGGGGCGGGCACGATGTCGGCGGCTTCGGCGCTGCGCAGTCCGGGCTCCTGGGCGTCGGCGGTGAGCGCGGCAGCGCCGGCCACCGGGGAGAGCACGTCACGGTTCAACGAGGTGCGGGCTCAGGCCACCACGGCTCCGGCCTCGGCCGGTGGCGGCATGGGCGGGGCGATGGCGCCGTTGGCCCATGGTGCTGCCGGGGGGGCGCAGAACAACAACGACGAGAAGAAGGCACAGACGGAGCCAGGGCAGGTGCTGGTCTCGACGGCCGATCTGTTCCGATCATCCGACGCCATGCCGGTGATCACCGGGGGAGGGGGCCTGACGCGGGCCTCCGCACCTGGAGGCAAGGAGGCGCCGGTCTGACAGCTGAGCGGGCAACCGCCAACGGGTAGGCAGTAATCCCACGCCGGCGATCCGGTTCGGGGACAAGGCAATTGAAGGAAGGAACCCTCAAATGGATATTTACGGCGATGTTGACGCCATGCATGGCGACTCTTCGGCGATGACGGAGAAAGAGGACCGGCTGCGGTCGATGGTCCAGCAGCTCGGCTCGATGCTGGAGCACGCCTCCACCGGCATGCAGGGCGCGGGCCGGGCCGCGCTGCAGCGTGCGGGCGAGGACCTGCAGACCTACGGCACCCAGCAGGCCAGCATGCAGGCCGAACACTCGGAGAAGATGAACATCTCCGCGTCGCACCTGACCGAGGGCGATGAGGACGCCGCTGGCTACCTCAACGCCATCGACACCATGCCGGTGTGATCGGCCCGACCAATTTGAACCAAGTCATCAAGACCAACTGAGAAAGCGAGCGAAAAGATGACGATTCAATACAACGTCCCGATCGTCGAGGAATGCAAGGAGATGATCGGTGCCTGCGAGCTGCTGACGGCCGAAGTGCACAGCGACGCCCTGTCGATGAAGGCCAACACCGAGCACCACTTCAGGGGCGGCGGCGGTGAGGGCTTCCAGGAGGACTACACCCGCGTACTGACCTATGTCGACGGGCTGCGCGAGAAGCTCAACGCCGCCAAGGTGGCGCTGGGCATGGGCTTGGATGGGGTGGTCCAGAAGGACGCAGCGATCAAGGCGCAGTACATCGGCGGTTAACAGCCTGCGTTGGCGCGTGCGCCAGGAAAGCTCCGCGAGCATGACACGGCCCGGCCCTGCACTACCGGCAGGCCGGGCCGTCGTCGTGACCGAACAGGTGTGGGAATTGAGCGACAGAGGAGTCCTACGGTGGCGGTGCGACCGACATTCGTGAAGCGTCCGGCGCCGACAACGGCCGGACCGCAGCCTGCCACCTCCATGGAAGTGAGCCGAGAAGCGCTCTGGCTGCTGCAGGCGCTGTGCGGGGTGGAACGGATGCCGGCGGTGCTGGTGACTCGACCCTTCACCGACACCGGCGATCCGGCAGAACGTCCGTGGGGGCATCCCGGTGTGGAGGTGCTGCGCGAGAAGGGCCTGGTGTTCGGCGACGAGGTGCACCCGCAGGTGCGGCTATGGCTGGAGACCCTGGGCGCATCAGATGTGGTGCTGGCGGCCATGATTCGTCGCGGCGGCCGTCATCTTCGGGTGGCCATCGCCCGCCGTGGTGAGATCACGGTGTCGGCGATCCAGCATGAGGATGACCTGACGGTGGAGTACCTGGGTCATTCGGCGACGGTGTCGAGTCTGGTCGACCGTCTGCTTCCGGTGTGCGGGCCGGCTGTGGAGCCCGCACAGTTCGACGCGGTGTCGGTGCCGACGGCCGACCTGCTCGAAGCGCTGGGGCAGGTGGCCAGAGGCGAGCACAGCGCGGCGACGGTGTTCGGCAGCATGGGGATGGACAGCGATCAGTACCGGGTGGTCACCATGGCCGCCGACAACCCGATCATGGAACTGTCGATGACCGCGATGACTCCCAACGACGCCGGGCGCATCGAGGTGAGCAGGACCGCGGCCACCGTCACCGACACGGCGCTGGGGCGTCTGCTGACCGGGCCGATCCGCAGTGACAACGGCTCGTGGTGGACGCTGATCACACCGGGTACCACGGCGGCGATCAAGTCGTCGGTGTCGGCGGTGCTGGCGATGGTCGGCGTCCGCGAGTGGAGCGGCGGGACGCCTCATCGCCGGTAGGGCCGTCGCGCAACGACAGCGCCCATCGCCGAGAATGGGGTCCGCCCATCCACCCACCCCCCCGAAATCAAACAAAAATTGTGTTCACGTACTGTCTGAATATGTCTGGTGTGTGCAATACTAAGGCAGTGCTAGGAGGCAGGCCCGTGAGGCGCAACAGGATCGAGTCACTGTGAGCGAACAAGACTTTTACAGCCAGTACCTCAAGCCCGAAGAGCCACTGGAGCCCGAGGAGCCGCTGGAGCCCGCCGCACCGCAGACCGCCGCGGCGCCGGTGGAGCCGACCGGCACGCCCGATCAGCCGCACAACGGTGTAGATCCCAGTGACGCGCACACCGATCCGCGGATGCCGGTGGTCGATCCGCACGCGGTGGCGCCCCCGCCTGCAGCGCCGGGGTGGCCGCCGGTGGGGTATCCCCCGGCTGCACCGGATGATCCTGCGGCCCCACCGTCGGGTGCAGGTCGCCACGCTTTGGGTGGTGCGCCGGGCGACACGGGCGTGGTTCTTCCCCCGCACGCGGGTAGGCCTACAGGGCAATCACGTCCCGGCGCACATCAGCCGCCGCCGGCGGGCGCACCGCAGCCCCCGGCGGGGTGGGTGCCGCGACCGCCCGAACCTCCGGCTTGGCCTGCCCGGCGTGGGGAGTCGGTGGGGCCGATGCAGGCTCAGGTGCGTCAAGCCGACCTGGTGCGCCCGTACAAGCCGACACCGGAATCGGGTTGGCGCAAAAGGTTGTACAAGACCACGCGGATCAATCTGGGGCCGGGCGCGAGCGAGCGGGAGTGGAATGATCTGCGTCGTCGGCTGAAGGTCAACCTTCGCGGCACGTACGTCATTGCGGTGCTGCAGCAGAAGGGCGGGGTCTCCAAGACCACGGCCACGTTGGGTATCGGTGCGGCGCTGGCCCATTACCGCAGCGACAAGGTGGTGGCCATCGACGCCAACCCGGCCTCGGGCAACCTGTCCAAACGCATCAACGAACCGAGCACGGGCACCTGGCGCACCCTGCTGGCTGATCCGAATCTTCACTCCTACAGCGATTTTCGGCACCACCTGGGCATGGACTCCTCGTCTGGGCTGGAGGTGCTCGCCGGTGATCCCGGCGATGCGGTGCTGACCGGGCGTCAGTTGGTGATGGCCTGGCAGCGGCTGGCCCGCGTGTACCCGGTGGCGCTGCTGGACTGCGGTAACCAGATGCGTGACGACATCACCGCGGCGGTGCTGTCGATGGCCGACGCGGTGGTGGTGGTCTCCACGACCCGCTACGACGGCGCTGAGGCTGCCCAGCAGACGCTGAATTGGCTGATCTCCCACGGCTATCCGGGCCTGGTACGGGAGGCGGTGATGGTGATCAGCAACGTCAACAAGATCACGCCGACCAAGGCGGTGCGCAATCTGCATGAGGGGTTTGAACGGGTGGTGCGTGCGGTGCACGACATCCCCTACGACAGCCACCTCAGCGACGCCACCGCTGTTGATTTCAACCGTTTGGCACCAGCGACGCGGCGGGCGTTCATCGAGGCTGCGGCGTCGGTGGCCGACGGGTTCGTCAAGGCCGCTGACAAGGACCCGGGGTATCGGCCGCGGTGGCCCGAGCAAGGCGAGGGGCGGCGATGACGACAGCGACGGAGAAGGGCGCGCAGGGGGCGGTCCCGGCGCGTCAGGTCCGTCTGGCCGAACAGGTCAACGTGGCGGTGCTGTTCAACGGCCGCCAGCACGACGTGACGCTTCCGGCCAGCTCCCCGGTGGCGGCGGTGGTCGATGCCCTGGCGCGCCGGTTGCAGGCCGACGACGACGACAGCGGTGAGGAGGGGCTACGCAGCCCCGACGAGAACGGCATGGTCAGCCCCGGCCTGGTGAACCTGACCCACATCGACGGACGGCCGCTGAACCGGACGCAGACATTGGGCCAGCAGGGCGTGGTCGACGGCGATCTACTGGTGCTGGAGGTGATCGACGCCGAGGTCGAGTTCACCCCGGTGATCGAGTCTCCGTCGTCGGCGGTGGCGGTGCTGAACAAGGCCCGCACCCCCGTGGTGACTGCGGCGACGGCGCGGCTGGTGGCCGGAATCATCGTGGCGGTGTCGGTGACCGTGACGACGGCGCTGCTGATGCTGGCCTGGTCGCGCAACCGCGGCGCAGGCCAGGAGTGGAACCTGGTCCCGACCGCCGGCGCGGCGGGGCTGGGACTGCTGCTGATCGTCGGTGGGGCCCTGGTGTGGCGGCAGCAGCGGGATTCGGTGACCGCCAATGCGCTGTGGCTGCCCGGGGCGTTGATCGCGTGTCCGGCGGCCGCGCTGATGGCGGCTCCGGGAAGCGTTGGGCCCTGGCATCTGATTTTCGCGGTGATGGTGGCGGTGGTTTTGGCGGCGCTGTTGTGGCGGCTGAGTCCGGCTCCACGCGGCCTGATGGCCACCATCGTGATCGTCGGCACCGCTGTGGCGGCGCTGGCCGTCATCCATGCGTTGACCGGGGCGACATTGCAGAACTTGTCGGTGGCGGTGATGGTGCTGGCGCTGTTCGTGTTGACCGGGGCGCCGAAGATCGCGGCCCGCATGGCCGGTATCCCGGTGCCGCCGTTTCCCACGGTCACCGGCAAGGACACCTTTGATGACGCCGACGCCATCGCCAAGGAGGCGCTGGTGGCCGCCGAGCATCAGGGCACACCCAGTGTGGAGGATCTGCGCCGCGGCGCGCAGGCGGCCAACGTGTACTTGAGCGCGTTGCTGATCGCGGTGGCGATCGTCTTCGTGGGCGCATCGGTGTTCGTCGTGGAACCGGGGCAGGGCCGCTGGTGGCTGGCGACGGTGTTCGTCGGGCTGCTGGCGACGGTGCTGCTGTTGCGCGGCAGGGCGTTCGCCGCTCGTGGGCAGGCGATCACCGTGGTGGCGGCTGCGGTGCTGATGGTGATGGTCACGACCGTGAAGTACGCGCTGGCCTGGCCGAACCCGGTGGCGGCCTACGCGGCGGCGGCGGTGATCATTGCGCTGGGCATCGCGGGGATGGGGGCCGCGGCCGTGGTCCCGGCCAAGGTGTTCTCCCCGGTTTTCCGCAAGGTCGTGGAGTGGTGTGAGTACCTGTTGATCGTGGCGGTCCCACCGATCGCGGTATGGCTGCTGAACCTGCTGGCCCTGGCGAGGAACATGTGATGGCCGGCCCTGTGGGGATCGGCCGGCGTCTGGCGGTCGCGGGCCTGGCCGCGATGCTGGCGCTGATGTGGCCGTCGGGCACCGCCACGGCGATCACCCCTCCGGCGATCGATCCGGCCGCTGTTCCCGCCGATGGTGAACCCGGCCCTGACGAGCCGATGAAGCAGCGGTACGAATGCCCGGGCAACGCGCTGATGCCGGGCACCGATGTGGCCGTGCCGCCGGCAGCGCAGACATTCATGAATCTGCCGGAGCTGTGGAAGTCGGCCGGTCGTGGGGCCGGGGTGACGGTCGCGGTGATCGACACGGGTGTGTGGCCGTCTCCGCGTCTGCCGCACCTGCGCGGCGGCGGCGACTACGTGATGGGTGGGGACGGCCTGTCGGACTGCGACACCCACGGCAGCGTGGTCGCCAGCATCATCGGCGCCAGCCCGGCTGAGGGCGACGGCCTAGTCGGGGTCGCCCCGGAGGCCGGGATCATCTCGATCCGGCAGTCCTCGGGCATGTTCGTGCGCGAACGCGGCGGCAACGAGGATGACGCACGAGCGGGCACGGTGAGCACGTTGGCTCGTGCGATCGTGCACGCCGCCAACGCCGGTGCCCGGGTGATCAACATGTCCATCGTGTCCTGTGTGCCGGTGACCAAGCCGGTGGACCAGACCACGCTGGGAGCCGCGGTGCGGTATGCGGCGATGGAAAAGGATGTCGTGCTGGTGGCCGCCGCAGGCAACGCCAACGCCGCCAGCGCCGGAATGCCTATGGGCACAGGGTGTTCGCAGAACCCGAACATCGACGCCACCAATGTCGGTGATCCCCGCAACTGGGGTGGGGTCGTGACGATCAGTACGCCGTCGTGGTTTTCCGACTATGTGCTGTCGGTCAGCGCGACCGATGACCGGGGTCAGCCCGCGCAGACCCAGGAGGGCGCCGACATCAGCCTGGCCGGGCCGTGGGTCGGCGTGGGTGCTCCGGGTTTGTTCGTGGAGGGGGTCAACCCCGCCGGGGGCATCATCAACGCCACCGTCGATCCGCAGACCTCGCAGCTGAAGCCGATGAGTGGCACGAGCTTCGCCGCGGCGTATGTGTCGGGGCTGGCGGTGCTAATCCGCGCCAAGTACCCCGATCTGCCTGCCGCACAGGTGATCAACCGGATCAAGCAGACGGCGCACTCACCGGCGGCGGTGGTGGACAACAGGGTCGGCTACGGGGTGATCGACCCGCTGGCGGCGCTGAACTTCGATGTCCCCGAAGTCCCGCCACCGCGGGAGAACCTGACTCGACCGCTGGGACCTCCGCTGCCCCCGCCGCCGCCTGATCATCGGCCGATGATCGTGACGGTGGCCGGAACCACCGCACTGCTGCTGGTGCTGGGTGTGGTGCTGCTGGTGACGTCGATGTCGAAATCGCGACGAGGACAGTAGGGGCGATCGTGACCGTACTCGATGAGCAAATCCCCGGCCCACACCCGGGATTCGGTGAGCAGATTCGACGCTGGCGGCTGGATTTGCGGTTGAAGCTGGTGGTGATCGCCGAACTGATCGCCGCGGCGATCCTGGTCGCGGCCTCGCCGGTGACGTGGTGGCTGATTGCACTGGTCCTGGTTGTGGTGCTGCTGGTGGTGACGGTCAGTTACAACGGTGCGACGGTGGCCGGCTGGCTGGCCCGGTGGGGGCGGTTCGTGTACTTCCGGCGCCGCGAGAGTGCGCGGCGGGCCCGCACCCGTATCCCCGAACCGTTCACCGTGGACATGCCCGGTGCGGGGCCGGTGGGGATGATCTGGGACGGCCAGTACGCGGTCACCATGATCGCCCTGCGCGGTCGCGCGTTTTCGCCCACGGTGCTGGTGCCGACGGGAGCAGCGACCATCGACACGATCCCGTTGGAGGCGATCCAGTCGCGGCTGAGCCAGTTCGCTGGTCTGGAGCTGCACTCGGTGGACGTGGTGCAGGTGGGCAGCCGGGTGGCCGCCGACGGCAGCTACACCCCCAAGTACGCCGAGATCGTCGGCGACCGCGCCGCTGTAGGTGACCGCCGCTCCTGGCTGGTGCTGCGGCTGTGCCCGCAGGCTTGCCTGGCGGCGATGCTGTATCGCGGCGATGCCGCTGCGGCCGCCGCGGCGGCCACCGAGCGGGTGCGCCAGGCGGTGCTGCGGGCGGGCTGCCGCGCGGTCACCTGCACCGCGCCGCAGATGAGCGCAGCGATCACTGCCCTGCTCAACGAGACCGATCTCGCTCGCGTGCAGGAGAATTGGTCGAATCTGGACGCCGACGCCGACTACGTGACCACCTACCGCATCGCCGGGCGTGACCTGAACACCAAGATGCTCAACGACCTGTGGACGGTGCGGGCACACCGCACCGTCACCACCGTGCGGTTGTTCGGTGACTCCGCTGGCAACTCCCGCGTGGCCGGGCTGGTGCGGTTCCACACCGACGCCCCGTTGCCCCACCCTCCGCTGCTGGCGCTGCAGCCGGTGTCGGGTCAGGCCCTCGATTCCCTGCTGGCGTCGTTGCCGTTGGGAGACAGGGCGTTGCATCTGCAGATGTCGCCGCGTCTGCTGGGCGACGGCGCCGACCTCAAGATTCCGGTGGGTCCGTCGGGGCCGATGTTCGGCATGACCGTCACCGGAGTCCCGTTCCTGATGCCGCTGACCGATCCGCTGCGCGCGACCCGGGTGTCGATCAACGCCGACTTGTCGGTGGTGATTCCGCTGCTGCTGCGGACCAGCGCCGCCGGCGCGGTGATCCTGATCCACAGTGATCGTCCCGATGTGTGGCGACCGTTGTGCGACAACGACTATCGGATCAGCCTGGCCGGTGACCGTGACCCGGTGCGGGCGCCGACGGTCATCGTTGCCGACGGCGAGGGGCTGGCGTTGACGGCCGGTGAGCGGGGGCACAGTCTGGTGACGGTGGGGTCGGTGGACTCCGACGCTGATGTGACGATCGTGCAGGAATCCCCGGATGAACTGGTGATCGGAACTCCGGCGGTGCGCGGGGTGCGGCTGTCGGTGATGCGCCCGCGCAATGAAGCGCAGTTCTTGACACATCTGCGGACGGGAGCGCTTCAGCCGTGATCGATGACCGTTCACTGCAGGCGCTGCGGGCCGCGATGAAGGTGCTCAACAGTTCGCCGGAACGGGCTGCGCAGGTGTTCGTGCTGGCCACCGGGGACAACCCGGAGCTGGCCGACGCCTGGCTGGGCCGCTATGCCACGGGGGAGCGCTCGATGCAGGTGCTGCAGCGACTGGCCACCCACGCCGACCGCCTCGGTGACGGGCTGCTGCGGATTCAGCACCGGCCCGCCGATCTGGGAGCGCACTTCGACATCGACTATGTGCGGATGCCGATTGTGGACGCCACCACCGCCCGGTTGGCCTACGCCGCGGCACTGCTTCGGCAGCAGAACTGGCAAGGCGCCGACGACACGCTGCGCCCGCTTCCGACGACACCTGCGGTGGGCTATGTGCGGTCGGTGCTGGCCACGGCCACCAAGCGCTGGCCTGATGTCCTGGTCGCGGTGAGCAACTGCCGACAGTGGCATGGCGATCCGCATCTGCGTCGGGCCGCGAGCCTGCAGGAGGCGTGGGCGGCGGCGTCGTTGGGGCTGACCGACCGGGCCCTGGAAGCCGTCGAGCGGGTGGTCAACCCTCCCGCCGACGACACGGCCACGGGGTGGAAGCCCAGTGCCCAGCAGGCCAGCGACGACCTGACCCGCGACGCGCTATTCTGTCGGGCACTGGTGCTGCGCCATCAGGGCGAGGACGAGGAAGCCCGAACACTGCTGACCAACATCCGCGTGCAGTGGCCCGACTTCGAGCGTGCCCAGACCGCGCTGTCGGACCCCACGTTCGGACTGCAGATCACCGACCCGCAGACGATCGAGACACGCACCGATCGCTGGGACCCCTCCACCGAGACCAGCCCCGAGGAACGGGCCGCCCAGGAGTCGGCCCGTTCGGCGAAGACCCTGCTGGCTGAAGCCGAAGCGGAGTTGGAGGCGATGGTCGGCCTCGAGGAGGTCAAGACCCGCATCGCCGAACTGCGCCACGACTCCATCGCACGAGTCCTCCGGCAGCGCAAGGGGTTACCGACGTCCCCGGTGTCGCGGCACCTGCTGATGATGGGTCCGCCCGGCGTCGGCAAGACGGTCTCGGCGCGGGTGATCGCCCACATCTTCTGCGGACTGGGGCTGCTGCGCCGACCCGACGTCTATGAGACCCGCCGTGACAAGCTGATCGGCCGCCACGTCGGCGACACCGAGAACAACACCCGCGAGCAGCTCGAAACCGGTGTGGGCGCCACGGTGTTCATCGACGAGTTCGGTGATCTCATCCACACCGGCTACGGATCGGGTGACCCCTACGGTCAGGCCATCATCAGCACCCTGGTCCCGTTCATGGAGAACCACCGCGACGACATGGTGGTCATCGCGGCCGGCTATCCGATGGCCAGTCAGCGCGTGCTGGCCGCCAACGACGGTCTACGGTCGCGTTTCGCCACCCTCATCGAGTACACCTCATACAGCCCGGATCAGCTGATTGCGATCATGGAAGGGATCGCCGCCAAAAACGGTGACACCTTCGCACCGGATGCGCTGCAGTCGCTGCGGCCCAGTTTTGCGCAGTACTACAACGCCCAGATCACCAGCACCGAAGGTGATGTGATCCGGGTGATCGACGGGCTGGGCAACGGGCGATTCGTGCGCACGGTGGTGGAGAAGGCGCAGTTGAACCGCAACAGCCGCATCGTGAGCTCGCTGGGCCTCAGCGGCGCCGACCTGTCCGACCCCGATCTGGGCACCGACCTCGACGCGGACATGTTGACCCTGCTGACCGCTGAGGACGTGCACTACGGGCATCAGCAGGCGTTGCCGCCAGAAATGCGGGCCAACGCTGCGCGGGCGTCGGACTGGCTGCGCGAATCCGAGGAACGGCGGCGGGCCCAACCCCACGTGTGACGGTGTTCTGTCAGTGTTCACGTATTGACTGGCGCTGTATTGGTCTGCCAGGATTCGGGCATGTGTTCCGGTGACCCGACCGTCGATGTGGACAGTGCATACGCGGCGATCGTCGCGGCGGAAGTCCTGCTCGGGGTGGGCCGGCCCGGCCTGGGCCGTGACCGGCCCGCTGATTACTGGCAAGTGCAGGCGGTCCGTCCGCTGGCCGCGCTGCTGTTCGCGGCGTCTCCACTGGGCAATGGGCGGGGGATCGCATGGGTGCGGGCGGCGCTGGACAACGACGACCCCGAGGACGTGCAGCGCCCGGGCTGGGCGCAGGCGGCGCTGCGGTGTGCGGCGTCAGCAGGGGTCCTTGGCCGCTCGGTCGTGCGCACACTGACCTGCGACGCCGGTCATCGTGATGCGGTCGTGGCGGCGGTTCGCACCGCGGTCGACACCGACGGGCCGGCGGAGGGGCGGCGCTGTGGCTAGCCCTGCGGTGCGTGAGGCTTCCACGTTCACCCCCACGCCCACCACCTACTGCGGCTTCGGCCGCCGGATGGTCGGCAAGCAGGAGCAGTTGTTCGTGCCACGCAGTGCCCCAATGGTTTTGGTGTCGGCCCCGTCGGACACCGGTAAGTCGCGGCGCATCCTGGCGCCGGCGGCGGTGCTGTGGGGCGGACCGGCGGTGGTGGTGTCGTCCAAGGACGATCTGATGCAGAACGTGATGCAGCGCCGGTGGGGACCGCGGGCACTGCTGGATCTGCGGCCGCTGAGTTCCCCGGTGTATCCCGACGGCATTGTGGCCAACGTCTATGACCCGACGGTGACCATCGACAGCCCCTACGAGGCGTTGACGGTGGCCGAGACGATCATGCAGATGGCCACCGTGGGCCTGGGCTCCGGCGCCGATCAGGTCTCCGACGGCGGGGTGTGGGAGTCGCAGGCGGCCGGTCCGCTGGCGGCGTTTCTGTTCGCGGCCAGCCCGCAGGGCAACCGCAAGGGCATGGACTGGGTGCTGACCGGGGTGGACAACATTGACCCGAAGAACACCAGCGAACCGGGCTGGGCGCAGGCCGCCGCGATCTGCCATCAGTACCCCACCCTGTCGATGGGCATGCTGCGGATCATGGAAATGGACCCCCGGCAACGGGATTCGGTGGCCATCACCATGCGTAAGGCGATCACGCCGTGGCTGCGGACCTCACTGGTGCAGCGCCCGGGCGCGCAGCCGTTCACCCCGGATTTTCTCGATGATCCGCAGGCCACGCTGTATGTGCTGGCCCCCGCCGACGGCACGGTGGCCGGCTCGGCGGTCACCCTGCTGGATTCGCTGGTGCGGCGGTGGCGGGAGAAGACCTCGGCGCGCGAGCCGATGCACCGGCTGTTGATGATCGTCGACGAGTTACCGAACACCGCTCCGATTCCCTCGCTGCGCAGGATCGTCGGGGAGGGTCGTGGCCTGGGGATCAACTTCATGGCCGCGGTGCAGGCGTCCTCATCTCTGGACACCGTGTACGGGCAGACCTATGCCAACGAGTTACGCGACATCTTCGGGGCCGCGGTCATCATGTTCGGTGCCCGTGAGGAGGAGCTGTTGACGGCCGCCGAGAACTGGTCGGGTCTGACCAACCGGCGCAGTCAGGGCTTCGCGCAGGCCGACGCCCACAAGAACCTCAGCAGCGACCTGGGGGCGACGCTGCGCTGGCAGGAGCTGCTGCCCCCCGATCGCGAGCACGCCCGCCTGCTGGTGCGCGGTGGCGTGGGCACGTGCGTGGAGATTCCGGACTGGTCGGAGTTCCTGCATCGCTACGACATGGCGATCAGGGAAATCCTGGCACGCACCAGTGAGCAGGAACGTCCTGGCGCCAAACAGTATTCGCGTGCGGCGGGACTGGTGCGGCGGCTGTGGTCGGACACCCGCTACGACAGCGAGCTGTGAGTTCCGTTCAGCGACAACCCGAGTCGACCGCCGACAAACGGTGACGACCGGCACCCGCAGTGGGTGAGGGCTCAGCCCGAGTGGGTGGCGCCGATGGTGCTCGATGGCGTCAGCGATTCCACGACAGCGGTTTTCACGCCGACACCGACGGCTGCCAGGGTCCAGATGATGCCCGCCACATTGACCACCAGCGCAGTGGTGAGCAGCCGCGAGGATCGCGGCAGCGAACGCACCGATCCGGCGCCGGGTGGGGTGCGGTCGATGGGGTCGGCCACGGGGCCGGTCTCGAACAGTGAGGGTGCGGTCAGGTCGTCGGGCAGCAGCGTGGCCGGTAGCTCCACCGACGGCGCTGGGGGGGTCAGTGGCCACCACGCGGTGGAGCCGTCGATGGCCAGCCAGCCGTTGAGGATGCCGTAGACAGCTGCGGTCAGGGCGGCGGCCGGAAGCTGCGCCATCAGCCAGGGCGCCAGGACCGCGCTCGTGAGTCCCCGGCCGGGGTCATACAGCAGGGTCGTCACCGCACCGAGCACCGCTGCGGCAATCAGCAGCGCCGGGATGGGGTAGGAGCGCAACCGGTCGGGGATCAACGTCTCGATGCGCTGGTAGATGAACCGGCCCGCGGGCCAACCCAGTGGTGCCGCGAGGGCGACGACGATCACGATGGCCAGCTCGAGCTTGGCTTCAAGCGTCTTGGCGCCCCGGCTCAGCAACGGGTGGGTGGCGTGGTCGTCGTAGGGGTTGGGGCGGGCGCCGGCGGTCTCGCGGTGGCGTCGGCGGATGCGCCGGTTCAGCAGTTCGGCCCGGCGTATCTGCATCGTGAAGATTCCGGAGTGCTCGGCGATCCACTCGCGGCGCAACTCGTCGTATCGGTCCACACTCGGCTTGAACAACATTTGTTTACGTGTTGTCTTTCTATGTCTCGTCTGTCACCATAAAAAACATGTTGGACAGCGTAGCTCTGGGACTGGCAAATGTCTCCCTCTTGACGGGGGCAACGCTGGCCGCTGCCACTTTTGTGTTTGTAATCAGCGCAATTCACGCATTAGTGGGCAGGATTCGGCGCCGCCACGGCGGTGCGGGCGTTCCGGTCCCGGGGCGCGGAGGTGCCCACCCAGGTCAGTCATTGGTGAACACGTCGACAGCGGCCGGGTTCCGCGCTGTCGGAGGTTCGGCGCTGTGGCCGTCGACGCTGGTGGGGCCGCCGACGGTCCCCGCCGACACCGCGGGTCGCCGACGGAGCTGGTTGGCCGGTCCCCGACAGCGCCGACGGATCAGTTCCCCCGGTGCGGCGAGCCTGCATCACCGCGTCAACCCTCACGGAGGCCAGTCATGACGTTGACCAACGAGCAGTGGACTCAGCAGCTGGCGGCTAGCGAGGACCCCGCCAGCCTGTACCCGGATGCGCCCGCATTCGACTTGCCCGAGGGCGCTCAGGCCGACTACGAGGCCGCCGACGCCGAGCAGTACGACGATGAGTACGGCGACGAGGACGACGAATACGGCAGCGACGGTGAGCCTTTCGATGATTACGCCGATCCCGACGAGGATGGGCAGCAGGGCCCACCGCGCGACCTGGTAGACGTTCCGCTCGACAGCGACGAGCCCGACGAACCGCAGCGTCCACGCCGGTTCGACGGCAAGGTCGCGATGGGCTTCGCCGCTGCCGGGTTGGTCGCGGTCCTGGTGGCGATCGTCGGCGCGGTGGCCGTCTATGGCTCCGAGAAACCCGACCGGCCGACCGCCGCCTCGGTCACCGACCCGGGTGCCGCGCCGCCGCCGCGCACCGCGACACCGAAGCCGGTGGCCGCCGAGTCGACGGATCGTCCGCTGCTCTACAGCGCCGACGCGGCGGGATCGTGCGCGGCGGGATCCACGTCGGCGCAGACGATGGCCGGGTCCGATCCGCACAGCGCGTTCGTGTGCGTGCGCGGCGGCGCCGACGGTCAGGTGATCGAGATCGATCTGTCGAAGACCTACATGATCACCGCGATCTCGCTCACCCCCGGATGGGTCGGCAAGGACGCCAGCGGGGCGTCGCAGTGGGAGCAGTACCGGGTGGTGACCACTGTCCAATACCTGTTCAACGACACCGACAGAACGCTGGTGACGCAGGAGACCAAGAACGTCCACGGTGAGGCGGTGCAGCCGATCAAGCGGGTGCTGGCCTCCAAGATCAAGATTTTGATCCGGCAGACCTCACGGCCACCGGCCCAGCCCGAGCCGGGGACACCTCCCACGCCGACGCCGGGGGGCGTCAACCTCCCTGCGCCTCCGCTGACGCTGGCGCCGCTGCCGGGTTCCCCGCTGGGCGGTCAACCGGAGTCCGATCCGGTCGATGCCGCGTTCGCGATCAAGAGGTTGAAGATCATCGGCCACGAGCCGCTGTGAATCGAAGGGACGACCCGCAATGCAGATGAGCAGGACGTGGCAGCGGCGGCTGCAGCGCGCCAAGCAGGCGGTGAGCGCCGCGGGCAAGCCGCTGGTGCTGGGCCTGGCGGCGCTGGCGGGCCTGAATCTGGTGTGGCAGTTCCTGTTCGGGTCACCACCTGATCTGGTCACCCCGTCGCGGGAAGTGGTGAACAAGTCGGCGGTGGTCAGCGCCTTCGCCCAGGACTATGTGTCGGTGTGGCTGACGGCCAGCCAGTCCGATGTGGCCAGCCTGAACCAGTTCGTCACGGTCGACCACGCCAACCTGCAGCTTCCGTCCACCCCGGCGGTGGTGATCAACACCCCCACGGTGGTGGCGGTCACGTATGCGGGCCTGGCGGGCAAAGACGCTGACGCAGAAGTGTTCTCGGTGGTAGTCGGTGTCACGCAGCGGCCCTACGAGTCGGCCAGCCCGCAGCGGGCGCTGTACCGGGTGCCGGTGCTGTGGTCCCGTTACGGTCCGCGGGCGGCGTCGCTGCCCGCCCGCATCAGCGGGCCCGGCGCCGGCGCGGACTTGCCGCTGAGCTATCCGACCACACTGAGTGAATCCGACCCGGCCTACTCGGTGGCCTCGGGGTTCCTGACCGCCTACCTGACCGGCGACGGGCAGGTGGAGCGCTATGTGACCGCTGAGTCGAAGCTGCTGGGCGTTCCGGGGGCCTATCAGAGCATCACGGTGTCGGCGATCACCGCCGTCTCACCGCCGCCGACGACACCGGCCGACGGGCAGACGGTGCGCGTGCTGGCCTCGGTCACGGCGGTGACTTCGCAGTACGCCCCAACGGAATTGAGCTATCCGCTGACGCTGACCGGGGTGGGTGGCCGCTGGTTGGTGGCGGCGATCGATTTCGCTCCGGCGGTGTCCACCGACGACGCGCTGGTGCCGGCCACGGTGGACACCGACTGGCGCAGCGCCCAGACCCCGAACTGAAACATCCACACAACTGGAAGGAACACACATCATGACCGAGACGGCATTGGCGGCCGGTGACCTCATCACCGCCATTCCCTCGCTGTGGCAGGCCCTGCAGGTGCCGTTGGCGATCATCGCCATCTGTGTCGGGGGTGTGGCGGGAGCGTTCTCCCTGGCCCGCGGGTTCGGTGCGGCGGCGGGCAAGGTGCTCGGCGGTATCGCCATCGCGGCCATCATTCTCGGCGGTGTCGGCCTGGCGGTGAGCCTGAAGGGCACCGTCGACAAGCACGGCGGCGGAATCACCTCCGGCCAGTTCGGCTGACGAGATCGCCGCTGACCGCAGCAATCCCCGAGGAGCCCCGGTGTCTGAGGACGCAGACAGGCCACGCCGAGCGCGGGTCTACGCCGATGTGCGCGACTTTCCCATCTACCTGTCGCACATCGACGACAACACCCGGCTGTGGTTCGCGCCGTGGCGCATCTGGGATGGGGCGACGTTCCTGCTCGGGTCGGCGGCGACGGTGTGGGCCACCCGCCACTGGCTGGACTCCGGGCACGCGGTCGCGATCTTCCTGTTCGGCGCGGCGCTGACCGCCGGGCTCACCTTCCTGGCTCGGCAGATGCCGGTGTCGCGGCCCAGCCCGCTCTACCGCATCGTGTGGATGCTGGAGGGACTGGTGCACACCCACCACACCGCCGGTGTCGACGGTCGACGCGATGCGTGGCTGTCTCCACCGGATGAGGTGATCGACAACCTGATCTTCACCCCCGGCGGCGTGTATGCGGAGTTCCTGGTCGATGGTCAGCCAGGCGGCATGATGTCCTACGACCGCAAGGACGCCGTCTCGCGAGGACATCGTCCTCTGGTGCGCCAGCTGCCGTCGGGCATGCTGCTGTGGGGCGCCAATGTGCGCATCAATCCGCGACAACTGTTGCGGCGCATGCTCGCTGGATACGACAGCCATCCGGGCTGGATTCAGGAGGTGCGTGACTGGGAGCAGTTCGTTCAGATCGAACCGTTCTACGAGCAGGTCTTCGGATTGCGGATCCCGGTCGATGCCGGGATGGAAGGCCGCAGCGGGGTGGGTGGTTTGGCCAAGGTGGCGACGGTGGTCGCCGGGCGCGACCCCGACGATCCGCAGTCGCTGGCCGGCTACCGCGAGATGGTCGACAAGCTGCTGACGAAGATCCCGCGACAGTTCAACGCCCGACCTGCCACGCCACGCCAGATTCACTGGTGGTATCGCCGCCGCTGGTCGCTGGGGGCGGTGTCTGAGCCGTTCCCCCACGAGCCGGGTGGCCCGGATCGGTTGACTCGCACCGACTTTGAGGCGTTGATGCCCGCCGAGTTCGACTGCGGCGACCAGCTCGCCCGTCGTCAGCATCGGTCTTGGTGGCGGCGCATCGTGCCGTCTCTGGCGGCGGTGGTGGTCATCCGGCGCCACCGTCAACCAGCGAGCTATCAGAGCATGCTCGCTGTGGCCCAGCTTCCTCGAGCGGGTCTGGTGTATCCGCGTGCGGAGTATCTGCTGTCGCTCTACGACGTCGATGTCGACAGCGACGTCGAGGTCGACTGGTTTCAGCACATCACCACCCGCTCGGCTGAACGGGCGCTCAACCGCATCGACCGCGCCCAACGCAATCTCGATGACCAGGCCTTCCAGCGAGGGTCGGTGCGGGCCAGCAACACCGACCTGGCCGAGCGGTACGCCGCCGGCGAGGAATACAACGCCAAACTGCGGGCCAGCAAGCTGGAGCGCGAGGTCTGCGCGTCGACGGTTGTCGCCGTGGGCGCCAACAATCGGGCCGCGCTCGATCATGCCGCCCAGCAGATGCAAACGCACTTCGCCGAGGAGCTCGACACCACGTTGAGCCGCTGGGGCGGCGGCGCCCAGATCGGGCTGTGGCAGACCGGTCTGCCCGGCAGTGAGGAACGCTGCCCCCGCAGTCAGTTCGACCAGCCCACCACCACCACGGAGTGGGCGCGGTTCTCTCCTCTGGTGTCCAACGAGTTGGGCAACGAGACCGGAATCCTGTTCGCCCGCAACATGGCTACCCGTCGGCCGAGTCCAGTGCTGCTGGATCCGGAGGGCGCTGCGCAGCGTCGCGGTGCGCCCGGGGTGCTGTTCTTCGGCCCGCCCGGGGGCGGAAAGTCGCAGGGCGCCAAGCGAGTGGTCACCGAGCTGATCGCCCGCAACAGCCAGTGCTCGATCGTTGACCCCGGCACCAATCGGGAATGGGAGCCCGCCCTGGCGCATCTGGGGGATCGGGTGGTCTACATCAACCCGACCCGCGGTGATGTGTCGATGGACGGTCTGCGAATCTTTCGTCGCGAGATCGCCGTCGAGCGGACGCTGGATCACCTGCTGCCGATGATGGGTGTTGAGCCCGACGGCGAAATCGCCCGCCAGTTCAGGTTTTTGCTGCGCCCCGACCAGCGGGTGGCCGAAAGCATGGGCGGGCTGGTGCGCTACCTCAACGATCTGCGGGGCCAACAGGCTCGCGAGTACAGCGAGTTGACCGCCAAGCTCGACATGTGGGCCAACATCGACTACCTGCGGGCGATGTTCGATGAGTCCCTTCCCGTGCCGCCGATCGCGGAAAAGGATGCGGTCGTGTGGCTGACCTCCGAGCTGGAGCTGCCGACCACCGCCCAGACCGAGGACCTGCATCAGTACCGGCGCCAAAGTGCGCGTGCCAGAGCTGGTTTCGCCATTTACGGAATGATCGCCGCAGTCACCCGCGAGGCCTACACCGGGCCCAACCGGCGGCCGGGAGGGTTCGGCTGGTTCGTCGCGGAGGAGGCCCGCACCTACTTTTCCTCCCCAGTCGGGCAGGAGGACGCGGTGCGGCTGATCACCCAGGGCCGCAAAGAACGCTACGGGCTGATCGCGATCTCACAGCATGTCGAGCACTTCGCCGGCATCCCCACCAAAGACCTGCCGACGCGGATCATCACCCCGTTCAAACCCATCGAACGTGACCAGGCTCGGGCGGAGTTCAAGGCCATCGGCATCGACCCCGAGGAGTATCCCGAGGTGCTCGATCTGCGCACGGTCGAGGGCCACGGCTACGCCTACATGATCGATGAGTTCGGCCGGGCCGGACTGGTGGACATGCTGCCCCCGGTGCAGCAGCAGCGGGTGGCCGCGTTCGACACCAGAGCTCTGTCCCCGGCCGCGGACACCCTGCCATGCTGACCGCGTACGTCGCCTGGCGCTACACCCGTCCCGGCCTGCGCCGGGCGTGGCTGATGGTGCAGATGCTGTGGGCCGCGGCGCTGACCGCCCTGGTGACCGCGCCGCGGGCCAGTGCCGCAGGGTTCGCCAACGCCGTGGGCTGGACCGGGATCACCGACACCACCGGTCAGCCCATCGGCTCGTACTTCATCGGCACCGTGTCCATGCTCGATGCGGTCAAGGAGCAGGGCAGCGACGTGAGCATGCTCGACCCGTCGTCGTGGGTGCCGGGGCTGGCCGACCGCGTGCAGATCGCACTGACCTACAGCCAACTAGCGACACTTCTGGGTCTGTGCTGCGGCTTCCTGGTCGTGGTGTGCGCACTGGGCATCTGGTTCATCAAGTTCGCGCTGGGTTCAGTGTGGCTGGGCTGGCTGGGGGCACTGGCCGCGCCGATCGCCGCAGCCCTGGCACATTTCGTGCAGACCTACAACATCTTCCCGCTGGCCGTGGTGCTGTGTCTGGTCGTCGGCGGAATCCTCTGCTACTGGAAGGGTTTCGCCACCGGGGCTGCGGTGATGGTCAGCGCCTATCTGGTGCTGTTGTTGATCTGGGTGTTCCTGCGCGACCCGATCGACGAGCTGGTGGGCGAGCACGGCCTGCTGGCCGTCGCACGGTCGCTGGGATTCCAGATTTCCCTCGGCGTCGGCAACAACGGGTCACTGGGCGGCGGCAACGTCGATTCCCAGACCACGGTGCTGTCGCAGTGGATGGCCACGGTGTTGGTGCGCCATCCCATCCAGATCGCCAACTTCGGTGAGGTCATCGACAACTACACCGGATGCGCCGAGGCCTGGAACGCCGCACTGAATCGCGGCAGCGCAGTCGGCGGACCGGCGGCCGCGGTCGCAGGTGCCGCCAGCGGGCCGGTGCAGGCCATGGAGCAGTGCGGCCGCCTGGAGGCCGTGGCCCACGCCCGCCAGCTCAGCGGCGAAACAGTCGGGCTGATGTTCTTCATGAACTGCATCGTGCTGGTGCTGCTGCTGTTGTTGTGCTACATGGGATGTGAGGTCATCCGCATCGGATTCCTGACCTTCTGGCACATCCTGGTGCTGATCCCGGCCTCGGCCGTGGCGGTGGCTCCGGGCCCGCAGCGGCAGTACGCCAAACGCACCGCGGTCAAACTTCTGGTGCACGGCGTGGAGATGTTGTTCGCCACAGCGGCCTTCGGGGTCGTGCTGGTGATCATGTCTCATGTCACCGGAAACTCGTTGCCGGGCATGAACATCGAGCATCCGATCATGAAGATGATCGTGATGCTGCTGATCACCGCCGCCGCGGTGTTCGGATTCCGGGCGCTGCTGCGGGGATTCGGCGACCAGGGGCTTCCCGGCCCGATGACGATCGCCAAACGCACCATGCAGCTCGGGATGGGCCCGGTAGGGCAAGCCGCGGCGATGCGGGCCACCTCCCGCGATCTCCGCCGCATGAGCCGCGACGACACCCGCTGGCCCCGTTCTCAGCAGACCAGCGATGCAGGAAGCTGTGGACCGCAGGCAGGTCCGGGTCGACGTCCGCACCCACCGGCACCCTCCGGTGATGCGGGATCACGCGGGCCGGCGCCTCGGCCGGGCAACGGCGCGGCGGCACGCGGCGCTCCGACACCGGCATCGACTCCGGCCAGCAGTCCCGTCCCGGCCGCGGCGACCAGCACGGCCAGCGGGGCGGGTGCCGCCGGGGCCCGGGTGGCGACCGCCGCCCCGGCCGCCAGCGCAGGGGCCGGCGCAGCGGGCGGCGGTGCCGCCGCCACGGCGGCCGGGACAGCTGGGGCCCTGGCGGGGCCGGCAGCCCCGGCCGTCGCTGGGGCGGTCGTGGCCTCCAAAGCGGTGGCCAATCAACGGAACACGCGCGACGACAACGCATCCGGGCGCCGGTCAACGCCGCCGCCAACACCGTCGTCGGGCGGGGGATCGGGACCGTCGTCGGGCGCGGGATCGGGCTCGCGCCCTGCCCCCTCGAGCCCGCGACGGGCGGGCGGCAGCGCGCCCGCACCGGGGCGTGACGCCTCACCCAGTCGAGGCTCTGCCGACGGTCGGGGCCGCTCGGATGAGCCGCCCCCGTCTGCCGGGCGTCGCGGGAACCCACCGCAGGGCTAGAAGGGGCTATCGCATGAGAGTGGTTAGGCAGCAATGTATTTCGACAGGCAGGTGAGCGGCGATGAGCATGCCGATACCGCGCGTGTTTGAGGTCGCCGGCAGCCGGGTTGAGGATGTGCACGCTGCGGCGGCCCAGCAGGTACTCAGTCGGGCCAAAGCTGCGCGGCTGCGGCCGCTGTGCTTGTGCCGGTCCCCCGGGGTTGAGATGTACATCGCCGCCGCCGGACACGACCTCATCGTCAAACGGATGCCCGGAACCGGGGCCGCGCATGACCATCGGTGTCGTTCCTGGCTGCCTCCCGGCGAGCTTTCCGGTTACGCAGTTGTTGCCGAGCGGTCAATCGTCGACAACCCTGCCGACGGGACAACGGCACTGCGGCTGGGGTTTTCACTGTCGAAGGCCGGAAGTCGTGCTGCCCCTGAACCTTCTGATTCGCAGCCGAACACGGTCGCGACTGACGGCAGCAAGCTATCGCTGCGTGGTGTGTTGCACTACTTGTGGGACGAGGCGGAACTGACCAGTTGGCATCCGGCTTTCGCCGGGCACCGGTCCTGGGCGGTCGTTCACCGCCGTCTGCTGGCGGCTGTGGACGGCAAACTCGTCCGCAAGAACCCACTGTCCACGTCTTTGTTTGTGCCCGAACCGTTCTCGGCCGACCGCAAGACCGAAATCGAGCAACGCCGGATCAGGGCGTGGGCTCCGGCGCGACGTCAGCCGGGAAAGACCACCAGACTGCTGATCGGGGTGGGCGAAATCAAAGCAATCGAGCCAGCCGGTCATGGATTCAAAATGCAGGTACGCCACCAGCCGGGGCACCCCTGGTTCCTCGATGAACACCTGTACCGCAGGCTCACCAGACGCTTCGCCACCGAACTCGAAGTCTGGCACATGGCCGAAGCGGGCGAGGTGCGGCTACTGGCGATCTGCACCTTCTGGGTTTCGCGGGCCGGACATGCCAACGTCGAACAGCTGTCGCTGATGACGACCGACCGCAACTGGCTACCGTTCACCGGCGACGCCGACCGCACCCTGCTCAGCACCGCCATCGACGAACAGCGATCGTTTCGGAAAGTGTTGTCCTACAACGGGAGCGCGATAGCGCTGGCCTCCCTGATTTTCACCGACACCACCCCGGCGATAGCCGCATTCATCGACCGCCCTGCCGGCGAATCCGATGGTGATGCGCCCCCGATCGCCGGACTGCCGGTGTGGAACTGGCGGACCGACGAGGACATGCCCGATCTGCCGTCACCGACGTCCTGAGAACACCACAGCGCGAGACAGAGGAGACCACCGTGACGACGCACACCGCGCAGATCATCGACCGCGACGCCACTGCGACGGGCGAGCCGAACCGTCTCGCAGACCGCCTGTACTGGGCGATGTCGAGGCTGGTTAATCACGGATGGGTGATCGAGCAGTTCGGCCCGCAGGGATGGTCTGTCCGCGATGGCGCGGGCCGGCGGCACACCGTGCGAGCCGGATGTGACGGCGGTACCGAACCCGTCTTACAGGTCCACGTCGGCCGACTGTTGGCCGAGCTGGGCGACCTGTGCCCCGAGGACCGCGCCGCCGTCCTGCGCCGCGTCGACGCGAGGCTGCGGCTGCACATGCCCGCTGGCAGAGCGCATCCCGACGATGCACGCCAGCCCTGGCACCTGCCGTCGGTGGTGGGTGAGCAGCCCTGCGCCGAGGTGCGGCGCGCGTACTGGTCGGCGATGACCTTGACCGACGACTACGGCTGGCAGATCACCAACGTCCACGCCGACGGCTTCGAGGCTGTCACCCCGGGCGCCACCGGCCCGACGGTGTTTCGCCGACGGCGGCGGGGCACGGACACGACCGCGGACGCACTGGCGCGTCTGCTGCCCGCGATGAGCGGGCACGTCACGGAATTGGCTGCACTGGTCTCGGCGCATCAGGCGACGCGGCGCACAGCCTGCCTGCAGCCGATCGGGGAACCGCGGTGACCGCCCCGGCCCTGGCTGCTCACCGACTCGGCGACACCGCCTGGCCGCACGACTACACTGCGGCGTTTCGCCAGATCGCCCACGCGCTCGACGCTGACGACGTATTCGGTGACACGGCGCAGGGCGGCCAGCGCACCGACCGGCAGCGGTGGTCGGCCGCCGTGCACTTCGCGGTGCGTCTGGCGGGCCGCAGCGAGGAATTGCTGAGCCTTCGCGATCGCTGCGCGGGTCACGGGCCTGAATGCTCCTGCGCGACACTGGACCCCGGCGGCATCGGCAGTGTGCTCTGCGATTACGCGCAAGCCCCCCAGGATCCGGTGGCTCAGCCGGGTCATGCGATGGGGCTGACGCTGCGCCGACCGTGGGCGTCGATGCTGATGGTGCCGACCGAGGCCGGCGGCAAGAACGTGGAGAACCGCACCGACACCACGACCTACCGGGGCCCGGTCCTGATCTACGCCGGTGCTCGCCTCGACCGCGCCGGCGTCGCGCTGGGCAGGCGACAAGGCCTGCACTGCATGGACTTCCATACCGCCCAGCAGGGCTGGCTGGGTGCCGCGGTGCTCGTTGACGTTCACCGCGCCCGTGGGTGCTGCGCACCGTGGGGCAACACCCGCAAGACCCAGCAGCTGTATCACTGGGTGTTCGAATCACCCGTTCGGTTGGCGCGCCGACCGTGGCGCGGAGGCGCACGCGGTTTCGTTGGCCTGCAACCGGTTTCCTGGTCTGCACTGATCAATCCGAAGGTGTATCGCGGCGCACGAGAGGGGCAGGTGTGATGGACGACGACAGCGACTACGGCTCCGGCCGCGGCGGTCCGCTGCGCACCGAAGCCGACCGCCTGCTGCAGGCCAAGTACCACCAGAAGGAGCGCGAGCGGCGCAAGCGCAACGCGTTGAGCCGGATCGTGGACGTCCTCGATGACGTTGCCCCCCAACGCCGTCCACGCCCACATCACTTGGCCGATGTCGCCAGCTTCTACGGTGTGCATCCGCGCGCCGTGCTGACCGTGCTGGGCCGCCACCGTGAGGAGTTCGAATCCGACGGTTGGCGCGAAAGCGATCCGCACCGCCGCGTCGGCGACTACTGGCCCGACGAGGCGGTGGTGCGGGCGGGGCTGCTGCTGGAGCGCTCGGCAGTGGCCGATCAACTGCGTCACCTTCTGGGGGAGGGGACACTGCCGCTGGTGTACTCACTCAGCGAGGCGCGGGTCAACGAATGCCAGCGGTTGTACCGCCAAGCCCTTGGGGTGGTCGGAGATGTTCACGATCTGAGCCCGGATGAGCTGTGGCACAGCCTGCAGCAGACCGACCGCTACGAACTGATGGCGCTGGTGGTGGCCCTTGCTGCGCTCATCGACTACGACAAGGCGAGCCCGGGCGGGTGGCTGAAGGGGCTCAGCACCCCCACCGGCAAGCGCAAGGACGGCAGCATTCGCCGTGGCCTGGCGCTACTGATACCGGTGCGGCAGAGCACCGACGAGCGGCGCCAGCCCCGACCCGGAGCCGCACTGGGCTGCGAGTCCACCGCCGATAGTGCCGTGGCCCAATGAGATTAGACACCGCAGTGGTCTCCCCGCTGGCTGAGCGCACAGCCGGTGCTCAGGAGGCCGCCGCCCGGATCGCCGGAATGCTGCCCGCACACACCCACTATGTGCAGCTGCAGTCCGGGGGCCTGGAGGTGCTGCTGCACAAGCCCCCCAGCCAGGCCGAAACCATCAACGACACCAGCCGGGACATCGTGACCTTCTGGAGGGTGCTGCGCGACCGACCCCATGAGCTGCGCCGTGTGTGCGCGTTGACCCCGCTCAGCCGCATCGAGTTCGACACCGCCCGCGGTAGCGGTTCCCACCTCGGCGCCGATGAGCTGGAGGCGGCCCGCCGGGTGTGGGTGGTGCTGAGCCAAAGCGCCGACGGACCTGCACGGCTGCGCCCACAATGGCGAGGGACGCGACGTCGCCGCCAGCACACTGAACCGGGCACTGACATCGAGCAGATGGAGTCGCTGGCGCAGCGCCTGAGGGAGATCACGCTGGAATGCCTGCCTGCGGTCAAGGTCGTCGAAGCTCACGGCGGCCATCGCGGCGTGTGCTTCTACGCCGATCTGCGGGCGAACCTGTTCGGAGCCCAGGGTGCCGACCCGGGTGCGGCCTTTCGCCCCGGCCCCGACGTGGTGCTGTCGGCGTTGACCAAAACCAAAGCGGCGGCGGTGGTCCGAGTGGACCACACCGAAGGCGACATGACGGCCCCGCCCGGTTGGGCACAGGCCACGCTGACTGTGCAGGCCGGACCTGCGGTTGTGGTGTGGTCGAACCGGCCACTGCCGGTGCAACAGCCCCTGTTCGACGTCGATGCCGCCACAGCAGGGACGCAGACACCGTGACCAGGGCCGAGACCTACCAACTGCGGGCTCAGCTGCTGGAGCTGCTCCGGCAGGCCGGCCACCCGATCAGCAGCGCGACGCTGGCCAGAATGCTGCCGTGGCACACCGAGCGACTGGACCTCGGCTGCGAGCTGGTCTGTCTGGCCCCACGCCGCAACCGCAGTCTGGAAGTGCTGGAGTGCCACGGCACCTGGCACGTCGTGCGCCGCCCACGCTCCTCTCAGGACTCGGGCGCGGGCATCTACCGCCATCTACGAAGCCTCGCCCGCGAAGGCACGGTGCGGGCCATCAGCCTGGGGCCGCGCCGCGTGGAGTGGGAGTACATCCCACCTTGCTAGCCTAAGATGCCTCGAGCTGGGGCGAGCTGCGCTTTAAGAGCGAGCGGGGCTACCCGAGATCGCCGATCAGACTGACGCATTATTCCCCGGTACCGAATGTGAAGCCGAGTTGTCCTGGTCCGGTTTCTTCGTGATCGGTTTTGGTGGTGTAGTCGGGTCTGCGTTGCGCGTCCGTGCTGGTGGTGGGCCAAGTGACACCGGCGGAGGCGAGGTCGGCGTAGCTGGCGACGGGGCGATCGAGAATGTCGTGCAGCAGTTCGGCCTGGGCGGGATGCAGTTCCACAAGCCGGGCGAGCACGGTAAGCAGGTCGATGAGCTCGCCGTTCCATTCAGCGGGCCAAGTCGTCGCGTTGATTTCATCGAGCGGGCTGGTTCTACGGCCGGTCGGGTTGGCTTTGCGGTAGTTGAACCATGCGTTGACGACTGGCTTATCGTCGATTGTGTAATCCCACACCTCTTGTGGGACAGGGCCGAATGTTCCTGATCCGATGTGCACGGTGGCGGTTTCGGCGTCGTAGGTGATGGTCGTCGGGATGGTGGAAACGGCGGTCTGGTTCGTGATGCGGCGGGGGTCGCCGGACGCATAGCGGATTCCACGGCGGCCTTCGGCGAATCGGTCGCCGTAGGTGTGAAGCCAGACGATTTCGCGACCCAGCTCGATAGCACGCTGAAAAAGGCTGGCGTCGGTGGTAATTGGAATCCGGATACCTGGCGTGGTGAGTTCGTCGACGAACTCATCGGTGTAGGCGGGATGCGCGGCGACGCCGGCGACGTAGGCGATCAGGTCTTCTGCCGTGACGACCGCACCCGTGATCGTTGAGAGGGCGCCGAGAAGTCCACTGGCGAGATTGGGCCGGCCGCCTGGGTGGTAGAGCGGCAGAGTGCGGCCGCCGTGGCTACCTCGGAAGTGGTCGTTGTCGGGGATGAGTGAGCTGAAAACCACGCCGGGGCCGTTGGTGATTGGTTTCGAGTGGAGTTCGATGGTGAAGATTTGGTTGGGCAGGCGCGCAGCCCAGAGTTCGGGGCGGGAGCGGTCGATAAGCCGCCGATCGGCGATAATCCATTGCCGATCAAGGAATCGGTAGCCGCTACGCAGGATGACCGCTTTCGCGGCATGACTGACCTTCTCGGATGCGAATGGCCGGTCGGTATGAGGTTCGGAGTCGGGGCCGAGGGGCTGAGTGCGAGTGTCGAGGTGTGAGGTGTCGGTTTCCTTGAACAGTTCGGCCTTGCGGCGCGGGTCGGTTTCGGCGATGAGGGTCTTGAGTCGTTGGCGCAGTGTTCCTTGGTCGGGCGCGTAGATCCATTTTCGGTTCGGTTTGACACCGGGGGCTGTCCACGGGAAGAGGTCGTTGAGGGCTGGGTAGTCGTCCCAGTCGGTGTCGGCAGAAGGGGTGAAGGGGGCCTGCCAGTTGGTGCGGGCTTGGCGCCAGTGCAGTCCGGTCAGTGTGAGGTCGGCGAGCGCTTGGTACTTGTCGGCTCGACGGCCGTGAACTGCCGTGTAGTGGATGGTGGCTGGGATGTCACCGTCGCAGTCGGGTGTCCTAGTGAATAGCGCGATGGCCAGAGGCTGTTGAACGCCGGGGAAGATGCGCGTAGCGACCTCAGGCCGTTGCCCTTCGGGGGACACATCGATGATCCAGCCTTCGGAGGTGTTGCGGCGCAGGTACTCTCGCATGCCTTTGAAGCCCGGACCGCGCAGGTATCCGGACGTGGAGATGTAGCAGACGATTCCGACGTCGCCGCCGGGAAGATTTGCGTTGGCGTCGAACACTTTCCATGTTCCCCAGCGCCAGAAGTAGACGTAAAGATTTTTCAGAACGAATTCGGCGCGGCCGTTGCCGGGCGCGCGGAAGTCGTCGAGCGGCTTATATGGGTCTGCGCCGCTGCCGTTTTCGATCCAGCGGCCCATTCCTTCGGCACGTTCGCGGTACGGCGGATTGCCGATAACAACAGTCACTTGCGTCTTGGCCTTGACCTTGGCTGCCCGCGAACGGGAGCGGCTGATCAACTCCAGACCGGAGCCGAGCTGGGTCTGCTCGGCGTAGGGGTCATCGAGAGTGTCGGTGACGAACAGGCCGAGGCCGCGCTCGGGGAGGCTGGCGCCGACGTCGGCGAGCAGGTCAGTGACGCGTAGTTCTGCAACGGCGAACGGTCCCATTTGGAGTTCGAATCCGTAAAGACGTGCCGCGAGGTCGCTGACGGCTCCTGCGACCGCGCCCTGGCCGTCGCGGTGTTCGACTCGTTTGGCCACGTGCTCGATGACCTGCTGAAGGTATCCGCCGGTGCCTGCGGCAGGATCGGCCACGACTACGGTGGGATCGGCGAATCCGTCGGGTCGGTGGAGGCGTTCGACGAGTACGTCTTCGGCGAGGCGCACCATCTGCTCAATGACCTGGTGAGGTGTGTAGTAGGAGCCTGACAGTCGGCGTAGGTCCGGGTCGTACTCCTCGAGGAAACGTTCGTACAGGTGCAGGTAGGTGTCGCGGTTTCCGGCACGGACCTTAGGCCAGTCGACGGCACCGACCACGCGCACGAGCAGGTCGAGGGTGACTTTGAAATCGGCTGCAACGTAGTCGGTGAGCAGCTGCAGTGCGCGTGACATCAGGGAGTGCTGGCCGGCGAGTTTAACGCCGACGTTGTGTAGGCCGCCGGCGTTTTCCAGGTCAATGTTTTCGGTTCTGGCCAGCAATAACGCGAAGGTGACGGCCTGCGCGTAGCCGTCGGCGAATACCTCGTCGCCAGCGGTTGGGAACAGGAGGGCGCGCCAGTCGCGGGCGAGGCCATGGAACGGTTGTTCGCTTTCGCGGGCACCTGCAGCGATCGCACGTTTCTCGTCGTCCAACTGGTCGAGCACCTCGCCGCGCAGGAGGCGGCACAGTGGAGCGACGGCCTTGACGAGCGCGATGACGCCGGTGATCGGTGCGGGTTTCCACCGCAGGAAATCGTTGAGGAGGTGTTCGAAGTTGTCGCCGCAGGTCAGTTTGGATCCGGCAGCGCGTAAGGTGCCTCCGGTGAGGTGGACGGGGTCGCCGACCTGTTCGTTGTCGCGGTAGAGGCGCCATTCGGTGCCGTTGGTGTAGATGAGGTTGGGCAAGTCGCGTTGACGTTGCCATTGTGTGAGGTTGTGCCCGGTGAACGATTCGGGGTCGAGGTTGGCGCCGGGCTTCTTTATTTCGACATAGCCGGTGATGGCGCCGTTGACACTGATCGCGTAGTCGGGTCGCACTCCGCGGTCGTTGTCGCGAACCTCGTCGTGTGGGACGACGGTCAGAGACAGGTGCTGGCCAGCGGCGGCTAGGAGTTCTTCGATCGGTGCGCGAATGGCCGCTTCCGGTTCACCGGGGCCGGCGAGTTTCTTCTTGCAAGTGTCGCCCAGGGCGGCGGTCGCGTCGATGAGCCATTGCCCAGGCAAACTCGTCCCTCACATCTTGCTCGTGCCGCGCGGCGGCTGCATTCCCTGATTACCGGTTATCAAACACCGCTCGGGGTGGTGGAGCGAGGATTTCGGGCCGTATGAACCCGCCGGGCGTGGTGTGCTGGTCCAAGCGACGCATGTGCAGTCAATTCTGCGACATAATTGCTGCATTTCGGGCCGAAGGACGACCTGCGCGTCGACTAGGACCGTGTGTTGCCGAGTGCGAAAGCCAAGTGGTTCTCCCACATCCCAACGTCACCCTCCAACGTGTTCACTCGGCGTGTCGGTCGCTGAGGGAGCGGTCGGCGTCGCCGCTCATGTTCTGCAGCCGGTCGTGGACACCGTGGGCGCTGCGGTGGTTCTGGATGAGGCGTTCATATTCGGCGAGGGCGGCGGTGATTTCGGGGGTGCGCTGTTGTGGGTCGAGGTCGCTGGCTTGGGTGAGTGCGGCCTGCAGGTCGGGGGGCTGCGACGGGGGACCGGTGTGGCTGCGGACGGTGGAGTCGACGCTGAGCGTGCGCGACCAGGGCAGGTCTTTGTTGAGCAGTCGCAGCAGCGGCGCCGACGGTGCGGGCGTCCATTGGCGGGTGTCGGTGTCGATGAGCACCAGGCGGGCGTCTGTACTCACCGCGTTGTCGGCGAGCGCGGCGATCTCGGTGGGAGTCAACCGCTGGGCGTGATCGACCACGACGATGGTGCCTGGTGTTGTGGTGGCGGGGTCGAGGCGAAGTGTGGCGGCGTCGACCATCTCGGCGTGCAGTGCTGCGGTGTCGGGGTCGTTGGGGGCGTCGGCGGCAGTTGACCAGACGATGCGGCGGTCGCTGGCCGTGGCGGCGTCGGCGAGCGCCGCCATCTGCGCGATGAGTTCGGCGCGGTCGCTGGCGGTTACGGGAGTGATGGCGAAGGGGTTGGCCGCCACGGATTCCAGCGCCGACGCCGCGAAGGGGGACAGCTGGGCCAGCGCCTCGGGGTTGAGGTGCAGCGGGGGCTGGAAGGTGTTGTGGCCGGCGGCGGCGAGTACCCGCAGTTCGGTCGTCATCGTGGGGAGCTGTTCGATGATGTGATCGGCGGTGCGCAGCTGGGCCTCGGCGAAGGCGCGGGCGGCGGCGGATTCGGCGGTGAGCAGTTGGTCGAGCAGGCGGCGTAGTTCGGCACGGCGGGCGCTGAGGAGCCTGGTGTCCTCGGCGCGGCATTGCGTCAGTAGCGCGTCCACATCGGCGTGGGTGACGACGTGCTCTGGGCCCCCGGCGGCGGCTTCGCGGCGCTCGGTGGCTTCCCGCAGTGCCGGGTACCAGCGTTCGGCGGGTGTCTGCATGGGCAGCACCATCTCCTTGAGCCAGTTGAGGTGCCGGGCGGCTGACGCGACGTCGAGTGGGTCGCTGTCGGGGTTGGCGCGCAGTGTGTCGTATTCCTGTTGGGCGGCGTCGATGAGGGCCAGGTTGCTGGTGTAGGTCTCGTCGTCGTCGTGCCAGCGGTCGATGACGGATTCGATCTCGGCAAGGTAGGGGCGGTCGGCGTCGGCGCGGGCGCGCAGCTCCACGATCCGGGGGCCGGCGGCCGCGACGGCGGGGCCGCCGAGGGTGGACTGCACCTGGGTGGCGAGTCTCTCGTAGTCGGCCTGGGCGGCCTCGTAGCGCTGCCGCAGGGCGCGTACGTCGGCCTGGGCGGCGGCCAGCGCGGCAGCCGGGGCGGGTCGCGTGGCGGACAGGGAATCGAAGTCGAGGTAGTCCTCGGCGACGACGTGTTGGTCCTCGGGCGGGGTCAGCCACAGGTCCTCGCCGGGGTCGGCGGGCAGATCGTCGTGAAAGCCGAGCGCGGCGGCGAGCACGTCTGAGTCGGCCAGCGCGTCGGTGAGAACGAGTGGGTCGGACACCGGATGGGGGCGCTGGGGGTCGGGGTGCAGGTGCTGGAGTTCTTCGTATTCCTCGTCGGTCAGCGGCGGCTGCTCGGGTGTTGGGATGTCGTGGTCGTAGGGGGCGTCGGTGGTGAACAGGTCGATGGAGTAGGTGAGCAGGCGGGCGTACTCGTCGGGGCGTAGGTGGTGTGTCAGGTGTGCGTCAGCGTCGGCCAGGTGCTCGGCGGCGACCTGCAGCAGCTCCAGTGGTTGCCATCGCTGGGGGTCTGCGGTGGCGATGGCCGACACCAGCGCGGGGAATGCCGGGTCGGCGGCGATCGTCTCGGCCAGGGCGCTGCCGAACATGGTGTGCAGGTCGGGTAGCCAGTCTGGGCGCAGCCCGTTGTGGGCGGTTTCGACGATGGCCGGCGACAGTGTTCCGCACAGTCGCCACCACAGGGCTGCGGCGGGAAGTTCGTCGGGCAGTGGGCGCTCGGCGGCCGTTTTGAGGACGAGCTGTCGGATGTTGACGCCGGTGCGGGAGGCCTCGGCGAGGTGGGTGGCTAATTGGGGCCAGAACGGGTCTTTGCGGATGTGCGGGTTGATGGAGTCGACCAGAGTGTTGTAGCGGCGGTGGCCGATCTGGGCGCCGACGACGGCGGCGGCCCGCTTCTCCAGGCCGCGTTGGGCGGCGCGGAGGCGGGCGGGATACTGCTCGGTTCCGGCGATGCGGGTGTCGGCGTCATCGATGTCGGTGGCTGCCCGGTAGACGGCGAGATCGGCGGCCAGCGTGGCGTCGGAGCCGACGATGGGGCGCGCCCATCGGGGTGCGGTGGCCGTCGTCCACGTCGCGACTTCGGCCCGCACGGCGGTGTCGAGTTCGCGGATCAGGTGGGCGCGGCGGCTCAGGTACGGACCCCAGTGCGGGTCGTCGCGCAGCCGTGAGGGGATGGCGGGCAGCCACGGCAGCGGACCTGTGCCGCCGGAATGCGAGCCCGACGGATCGAGTCGCCAGTCGATCACCGCGGCGGGGTCGGCGGCGTCGTCGAAGTCTCCTGCGCGCACGACAGCGGCGAGCCGCTTGAGCGGGTTGTAGCCGTTGGCGGCGATCAGCGCCAGGTGCTGGCGCAGCACCGGCCACGCCGCGGCCGAGGTGAGGCCGGGCAGTGTTTCCTCGGCGCGACGGTCGAGCGCGGCGTGCTCGGCGGGGGTGAGGAGCTGTTCTGCGGCGGCCGCGACGGCGTGGTTGTACATGTGTGCGGCGGCCGACATCCGGCGGCGCGGGTCGACGGTTTCGCGCTCCAGCGAGGTGGCCGACACCTGGGCGGCGTCGCGGGCCAGTGCCCGTGTCAGCACATCGACGGCGGTGTCGGGGTGGGTCGCCTTCGGGGTCAGGATGCGGTGCGGATCGTTTTCCGCGGTGGAGAAGTAGATGTGGTTCTCGCGCACACCGCGGGTCAGTGCGGTGTAAATCTGCTGGCGGCTGAGCCTGTCGGAACCTACGGTGTGGCAGCGGTGGCGGGCGGTGGCGCCCTGGGCGCTGTCGATGGTGGCCGCGTATCCGAGGGTGACGTGGGCCCGCACGTAGTCGCCGGGAAGGTGGCGGTGGGCCCCGGATTCCAGGTGGGTGACGGTCAGTGATCCGTCGGCTCCGACGGCGCTGACCTCCCACCGGTAGCCGTTGCGGACAAAGTCGTTGGGGCCGACGGTGAGCATCCGCGCGTTCTTCTTGGTGAACACGATGTCGCCCACGCTGGCGCGTGAGCCGCCGGCCAATTCGGCTTCCAGGGTGGGTGCCTGATCGTCCAGGGCGGTCAGTCGGTGCAGCCGGGCACGCTCGTTGAGTTCGCTCACCAGGTCGTGTGTGGGCGCCAGCAGCAGCGAGTGGTGGCCCTGTTCGGTGTCTGCGCGCCAGGCGTCGAAGGCCATGTCGATGGCCATCGCGTCGGTGCCGACATGGACGCGCCTCTGGTCGAGGTAGAAGGCGATGCCCGACGGGTCGCCCTCGCGTAGCGCCAGTCCGGCCTGGGCTTCGGCGGGTGAGGCGAACCGCATCACCTGCGACAAAGTGATGGCTCCACTGCTGTGGGCGAGGTCGCGCAATACGCCGCCCGCGCTGATCGAGGCGAGCTGTTTGTCGTCTCCGATGAGACGCACCGAGGCACCCCGGGCCAGTGCTGCAGAGATCACCGAGTCGAGTGCGAGGGTGCCGGCCTTGCCCGCTTCGTCGATGATCAGAAGGGTGTTGTGGTCGATACGGTCGAACCATTGGCGGGCAGGATCGCCCGTATCGGCGTGCGGGTTGTTGTGCAGCCAGTTGAACTTGTCGACGGTGTCGGCGACGTCGATGTCGATCTCATCGCGCAGGATCTGGGCGGCACTCGCGCTGGGCGACAGCCCGATCACGGTGCCGCCGGCGCCCTCCCACGCCCGCGCCAGCGCCGACATCGCGGTGGTCTTTCCCGATCCCGCCGGGGCCAGCGCGAGCATGACTCGTTGACCGCGGCTGGCCATCTGACGGACCAGTTCGGCTTGGCCGGCGTTGAGTTCGCGGCGGTGCGCGGCCTCGGATAGCAGCGCCAGGTCGACGTCGAGGGGATCGACGCGTCGGCCGTCGGTGAGGGTGGCGGCAGCCAGGATGCGCTTTTCGGCGGCCAGGATTTCGGCGCTGGTGTAGGTCTGGCTGCCTGCTTGTCGGTAGACGCTGGCGCCGTCGCGCCGGCGCAGCAGTGCCGGTTCACCGAGGTCGGTGTCGGGGCTGCCGGCGTGGCGGATACTCAGGGGTTCCGATAGTGCGATGTCGGTGATCTGCTCGGCCAATCCGTCGGTGTTGGCGTGCCCGGTGCAGCGGATGACCCGCAGCGCTTCGGCCAGGACGTGGGTGCGTCGCCACGTCGAACGTGACTGGGAGACAGCGGCGATGACGCGCTGCGCCTGGGTGGTGAGCCACTCGGCGGTGACGGTCGCAGCGGTGCGGGCGCTGGCGCCGAGGCAGCGCCCGAGCATCGCGTTCAGTGCCCGCTCGTCACCGAGGAGACCGATGGCCTGGGCTCGCCATTCCTGCCGCTGCTCGGCCAGGGAACGGGGTTCGTGCTTGGCGGCGCGGGTCGACAGATTGGCCTGTTGGAACAGTGCGATTGACTCGGGCGTGGTCGGTTCGCGGCCGTGTTCGGCTTGGAACTTCTTGGCCAACACGGCGCATTCGGCGTCGATGGCGGCCCGCCGGGAGGACCACAGTTCGAGTAATTCGGGGTTGACGCCGACGACTTCGCGGACCTCACGCTTACCGTCGGGGGTGTGTCCGCGTGAGGCGAACCGCATTCCGAGTTCGGCGCCGAGGTAGGCCTCAAGGCGGGTGTTGTACAGCTCGGAGGCTGCGACGGTGCTGGCGTAGAGAGGTCGACCGTCAAGGGCGTACCAGCGCCAGATGCCGTCGGTGCCTTGGGCGCGAACCTTGTTCGACACCGCGACGTGGGTGTGCAGTCCGGGGTCAGCGGCGCGGGTGTCACGGTGCAGGAAGTGGGCGGCGATGAAGCCGTCGGTGTCGACCTGGGCGACACCTTGGGCGCCGATGCGGGTGTAGGCCGCGTGGTCCTGCAGGTAGTTCTGGGCGTCCTCGACGGCGCGGGTGTGGCACTTCTCGATGATCTCGGCGATGTGCAGCGGTGCCAGCGCATACAGCGCCGACACACTTTTGACCGGGGTGTAGGTCATGTCGTAACCGGCCACTGAGGTGGTGAGCTGGCGGGTGCCGCGGGCGATGTATCCGGTCAGCTCGCGTTCATCTGCCGGGGTGCGGCCGTGTTCTTCTTCGAACATCTCGGTGGCGATGCGGGTGCGCATCGCGGCGCGCAGTTCCTCATCAATGGGGGCGTTCCAGTGCTTGCCCTCACTGATGTTGTGGTCGCGGAAGGCGACGGCAAGCCGTTGCTGCAGCGCGGTTTCCCCGGCATTGACGTGAAAGGGGCGGCCGAGTTTGACCGCCTCGAGCGCACCGTTGCGGGTCGCCCCTTGGGCCATCAGGTGCCGCGCCAGCGGGGTGGCGTTGGGGTGGACTCCGAGACCGAACAGGTTCTTCATCTGATCCTCGGTGACCTCGGACCCGGCCTCGACGTTCCACAGCTGCGCGCCTTGGTCGGTGTGGGCGCGGTGCTCCATCCCTTCGGCCAATCCGGCGAGTCCACGGCCTGCCCACCGTCCCGGGGTCTCTCCCTTGGACGAGTAGTAGTCCCCGAGGGAGTCGGGTCCGGTGTGGGTGCGGTCGTGGGCAGCCACCTGCCGCACCAGATACAGGTATCCGGTGCCGGCAGTCAGCTTGTGAATGCCCATCACAGCTCGGACGCTAGGCAGCGTTGATGACGATCCCAAGGCCCGCACGCCCCCGACCTCGTTACCGTTCCGTGACCTGAGTGCAAGAGGTGTGTGGGACAAAACGGGGGCTGGAAGGTGAAGGTGCTGGTGGGACTGGGTGTGAGCTGAAAGTGGAGTGGGGTAGGCCGTGATGAGGGCAGGGGGAGTTGGAAGGGTGATTACGTCAGCAGGGCTGGTTAAAGTCCGCAAACATGGGCAAAGCAACGACGAAATCAGGGAATCTGCAACGGGCTTTGGAGGCGCGGCATCGCGCGAATGCGGAGCGGGAGGCGCGGGAGCGTGCGATTGTGCAGTCGCTCAAGGAGTTTCTCGACGAGCTGGACAAGCTCGAGCACACCGAGCAGGCCGCGGCCAAGGACGAAGAGGCGGCGCTGGCCAGGGCCGCCGAGCGGATCGCCCGGATCGAGCGGGAGTTGAACGAACGGCTGGAGCGGATTCGGCGTAGCGCCGAGGAGAAGGCGACGGCGATTCGGCTGGCGGCCGGGGCGGCGGCAAAGGTATTGCGGGCCAACGGCGAAACGATCGCCGGTATCGCTGCGCAGAGTGGCCAGACGCAGGCGCGGGTGCGAGAACTGTTGCGTCTGGCCGAGAGTGAACAGCACGAGGCCGGCGGCCAGGCACCGCGTGCCGAGCATGAGGATGTGACGGTCGCAGACGGCGGCGTGGATAGTGCTGCGCCGGGTGGTGACACGGCGCAGCAGAGTGGTGACACGGCCGTGGTGGATCCAGCCACCACGGCGCTGAGCGCCTGACGATCAGTCGGATGAGACAGGGCCGCGAGTTGGTCGTCGACCCGGTGCGTCATGCCAGCGAGATCGCTCAGTTCTTCTCACACGTGGTGCGCGGTCCTGGGCAACAGGACTGCTGGCTGTGGACGGGCGCCATCGGGACAGATGGATACGGGCGCTTCGCATTGCGGCGCGGCGGCTGGCGGCACGCAGTGATGGTGCGGCCGCCGCGCTACGCGCTTGCGCACGCACAGGCGGGGGAACCGCTACAGGGGGATGTGCGCGCGCTGCACGAATGTGATGTCACATTGTGCGTGCGCGTGGTGACCGCGGAGGAGATTCGTGCCGGGGTGCGCGCACACGTGATCGCGGGCACCCAGCAGGAGAACATGGAGCAGATGGTGGCGCGGGGCCGCGGCGGTGGCCGGCCGGCGGTGATCGCGCGGGGCGCGGGTGTGAGAGCCAGACGGGAGCGGGCGTTAGCGCTGCGAGAGGCGGTGCGGTCGGGCTGGGATGCGGCCGCAGTGGAGGCGGCGATGCTCGGAGCGCAGCCACGGTTGTGGTGAGCGGCAACGGTTGTTGAGTGACGGGTGCGGAGTTCGACTCCGCACCCGTCACAGTTTTGTGGGTCATGGGTCGTTGGATGGTGGAGAGGCCGGCTCGGCCGTAGGTCGGCCGCAGGGAAATGGGCGATGGCGGGCCGTGCAGCGGTACTCGTGGTCGTACGCGGCGGGCTCTTCGTTGGGTGGGCAAGAAATGAGCTGGCCCGCCCTTGGGTGAGGACGGGCCAGCTCGGTGGATGGGTTAGGCGTCGGGATCTGCGCTGGTTTGGGCGATGATCGCTTCGGCGTCGGCGAAGTAGTAGCCGGCGTACTGCATTTCCGAGGGTGTGGAGGTGGGATCGCAGAGGACCTCGGCGGCGTAGTCGCGGGCGGCCAGCGCGTATTGGCGGCGGCGGTGGTCGTCGTCGGCGTTGATGGCGGTGTGGATGTCGGCGCGGGCCAGGGCCAGTGACAGGCGGGTGCTGTGGGCGGCCGGGTGCACGATCGCGGCGCCGGGATGGTTGGTCGGGTCGTGGGCGGTGTTGTTCGACGGGTCCGTGGTCGCGGTGGCGATGCTGGTCATGATGTGTGCTCCGTTCGGGTTGGTGATGCGGTGCGCCGGTTAGCGCTGGGGTGCGGCCAATAGGTCGAGGGTGGGCGGTCAACCCCGGAGAGTCCGCGCCGGGCGCAGCGGGGTTTTCGGCCCGCGAGCGGGAGCGAGCTTGATTGGGCCGAAAAGGTCACTCGGCCCGCGTAGCCCGGTGTGGGCGTGGGTTGACCGGTCGGGCCCCCGGGCCGATTAGGCTGGGCACCCCTGCTGACGGGTGAGGGTGAGGGGCTACGGACGCGCCCGCCGTCAGGCGGGCATCCGGCGCCCGCCAGGGCGACGGCGACGCACAATAAGGGTAGGCGTCAAGCCGCATCGAACAAGCTCATCTGTCCGGAGGGGCGCACGGTGAGGATGCGTTGGCGCCAGGCCAGGGCGTAAGGCAGGCAGTTGTTGCACGAGGCGTGGGTGTGGCCGGGCAGCGGATCGCTCATCCGCGCTGCCCAACTCCACGCCATGGAATCGGCGCTGAGGACTCTGTGGCCGTAGCGCTTGAGACCCGAAAGCTTCAGCCCGTAGGCGTGGAGTGGGATCTCGGGGTCGTGGCGCTGGATGGTCGACAGGATGACGTCGATCTCGGCGCTGGCCTGGCGTCGGCACATGGTGCCGACGCCGACGAGGAAGCACTGCGACAGATCGACGCCGGCGGCGTAGTACATGTCGACGCAGCGCCGATAGTCGTCAGCTGACCATCCCTGTAGGACCGGCACGTAGGGCACGTCGAAGTCGGGGCCGGGCCAGAGGTCTTGCAGTTCTTGGAAGTTGGCGATGGTGCGGCGCTGGTGCTCGCGCACGCTGAGCCCGGTGCGGGCGAGTTGTTCGGGTTCGCACATCCAGTCGCCGGGCGAGGCCCATTCGAGGTTTCCGATCTCTTGGTCGTAGCGCCAGACCGCGGCGTTGTAGTCGCGGGCGTTGGTGCGCCATTGGCCGTACATCGACAGTTCGGTGAAGCCACCGGAATCGAGTGCCCATCCGGTGAGCGCACGCGGGAAGCTCTTGCGGGTCGCCAATCGGCGGTGGGAGATGAACAGCGGGACGTTGGCTTGGCCGAGCCAACGCACCTCACTCGTTCCGAGATAGAAGTACTTCATTGGCGGTGGTCCTTCGGTTCTGTCGGTAGTCGGGGGTATGGGGCGGCGGACCCGGTGGGGGTGGGGGGAGCACCCCCACCGGGTGGCTTCAGGCGGCGGGTTGCAGCGTTTCGCCGGTGACGGTCTCGATGACCAGGCCCACGAGGTCGCGGGCGGCGGGCGGGGTGACGGCGTTGCCTGCCAGCCGCACCTGCTCGCGCCTGGTGCCGACCATGCGGTAGTGGCTAGGGAAGTCCATCGCGGCGGTGATCTCGCGGGGCTCCAGCATCCGGAAGTAGACATCGTTGATGTCGATGACCGGCGGCGGTGTGGGGACCGGGCCGCGGTTGAGCAATCCGTGTCGTTCGAGGGTGGTGACTGTGGGCAGCGGATGGTCGACGGTGCTGTTGCCGCCGGATCCGTAGAAGCTCGTGATGAGGGGGCGGGTGCGGTCGGCGTAGACCAGGCCGTGGTGGTTGCCGGAGGCGGTGACGGTGGCCAGCGGCTCGGACACCGCGCGGGCGTCGCTGGATCCGCCGCGCAGTTCGGCGACGAAGGCGGGGAAGGCGATGCCGTCGTTCTCGCGGGTGGTGCGGGTCGGGATCGGCTCGCTGGTGGGGATGGCCTCGGTGCGCCAGGTGCCGCCGGTCGGGACCAGCAGGCCGGTCTCGTTGCGGGTCGTCATGGTGCGGGCGGGCTGATCGACGGGGACGGCGGTCTTGCCGTCGCGTCCCTCGACTGGGACCAGCATCGGGGTCCAGAACCGTTCGATTCCGGCGGCGATGCGGGCCATTGTCTTGTCGGCCAGCGGGCGCGTGCGGTCGCCGATGCGGGTGCCGGTCAGAGACCAGTCGATGATCTCGGCGGCGGGCCGGAACAGCGGCTCCACGATCTGGTTGCGGCAGGCGGTGTTAGGGCACCGGTAGACGTACTGGGAGCGGTACTTGCCCCACTTGGGGCGGTCCTGACGCTTGAACACCTGCATCGCACGGATCGGGCCGCACTCGGGGCAGACCGCGTGTGGGGACACCAGCCGCGACACATCGGGGCGGGGGTCTGCGGCGCGGGTGAATACCGCGTAGAACCGGTCGCGGGACTGCGGCGCGCCGGGCCCGAAAAGCTGGGCGTGCATGCTGTTGAGGTAGACGAGCTGCCCGGTGTAGCCGATGGATTCCATCGCCATGCGCCACGCCTGGAACGGCGGCCAGAACACCACATCGACAACGTTCTCGACGATGACCGCGAGGTACTGGTGGTACTCGGCGAAGCGGACGACATCCCACATGGTGGCGCGGGATCGTTCGGCGGCCTCCTCGGGCAGCGTCTCGCCGAACAGGTCGGGCTGGGCATCCTGGCGCTTCTTGCCTTGGGCGATGCTGTGCTTGGTGCAGCTCGGGCTGGCCCACAGCAGGTCGGTGTTGGGGAAGTACCGGGGGTCGATCTGCGACAGGTCGGCCTGGATGTGGTCGGCGTCGGGATGGTTGAGGCTGTGGGTCTCGATGGCTTTTGCCCAGTGATTGGCGGCTGTCTTGACCGTGACGTTGCCGAACGCGATTGCGCCCGTGGAGCTTCCACCGGCTCCGCAGAACAGGTCGGTGAGGGTGAGGGTCATCTGGACGGGCCTTTCTCGAGGGGGGTGCTGGAGCGGGTCGGGGTGGGTGGGTCAGAACGGGGCTGCGTCGGAGGCGATGGGGGCTCCGGGGCGTCGGCGGGGAAGGCAGTAGCGGCGGGCGTAGTCCCAGCGGGCGGCGATCTGTTCGGCGGTGGTCATGGCGTCGGCGTCGGCCTGGGCTTGGGCGTCGGCGATGGCGCCTTCGCAGTGGTCGCACAGGACGCCGAGGATGTGCAGGGTGTAGGTGATTCCGCCGTGGCCTTCGCGGATCGAGTGGCAGGTGCAGCTGCTCATCGCCGGTCCCTTCTTCCTGAGTGGATGGCTATAGCCTACCATGCATGGGTGGCCATAGGCAACCACCTAGAGCGGCTTCCCCTGTGGCGCAGTGTGTTTCGGGTGGCCGCGCGGCGGCTGCTGTTCAGGGGGTCAGCAGATCTCGCCTTGCAGCTCGGGCCCGATCTCGTTGCGTGGCTCCCATTGCTGTGTGGCCGGGTCGTACTGGCCGAGTGTGATGGTGGGGTGACCGGCTGCGGCGTCGTGGCGGATGTAGAGCGACCCGTAGAGGCGTCCGTTGATGCTCAGATAGAGGTTGCCTTCGTATGCGGCGGCGTCGAAGTCGCCGTACTCGTTTGCGGTGCCGAGGTCGAAGGTGATGGGCGTGGCGGTGCCTTGGTCGATTTCGACGATGGTGTGCGTGCGTGCCGGGGTGGGTGTCATCGCGGTGTCTCCTTTGGTCGGCAAGAAGGTTGTCAGCGCAGGGTGGCGAACAGGTCGAGCTGGACGCCGGCGGCGGGGTACAGGGCTTGGCGCAGCAGTGTTTCCGACCAGGTGCGCAGTTCGGCGGCGCGGTGGCGGTGCTCGGCGTCCTCGTCGGCGCTGGGGTGGTGGCGGGCGCAGGGCCCGCTGTGGGCGTTGGGGGCGGTGTGCGCGTAGGGGCAGTAGCACCATTCGCGGGTGCGCTCGCGCTCGGCACTGTGGGCGTCGAGGCATTGGCGAATCTCGGCGTGCAGGCCTGCGGGCAGGCTGCGGCCGAGCTTGCGGACCTGGGCGGCGGTGACTTTGACGCGCATCTTGTCGCGGCCGGGGCTGACGAATTTGTCTGCGACGGTCCAGTAGCTGGTCATCCAGTCCGGGGCGCCGTCGGGGGCGGTTGGGGCCGTGGCCCCTCCGGCCCGGGCGAGCAGAGCTTGCATTGCGTGGTCGTCGATCATGGCCTTTAGCAGCATGGTTCCGTTGGTCCTTGCGACGAAGGCGATCAGGTGGCGCTGTTCCTCGCTCAGAGTCGCGGGCATGACATCGCCTCTGCCGTCTGGCGGATCACCGCGTCGACGCGGTCGGGCCGGTGTCCGGCCCACGACTGCCCGTTTGCGATGACCACGGGCACGCTGCGGTAGCCGAGGTCCTCGAGGAGTTGTGCGGCTGCGGTGTCGACGGAGACGTCGATGGTGTCGATGCGCACGTCGGCTTTGTCGAACTGACGGGCGGTGGCGCGGCATTGCACGCATCCGGGCTTGGTGTAGAGGGTGATGGTCATCGCGGTTCCTCCGTCCTGGTTGTTGAGGTGGGTGGCGTGGATGTCGTTCACGGTTTGGAGCCCCGGTCGATGTCGCCTTCGGTGTAGGTGAAGGTGTTGCCCTGGCTGTCGCGCATCGCGTACCAGTAGTTGGCTTTGGACCAGGCTGTCGTCCAGTCGCTGCGCTCCCATCTCAGGACGTTCCACAGGTCGCGGTCGGCGCCGCCGGGGTGGAACGCCGCGCCAGCCTGGGGCCGGTAGAAGTGGTTGAGCACTGCGATGAGCGTGTCGACGGTGTCGGCCTCGGCGGCGATGGTGTCGAGGGCTGCGTGGTAGAGCGTCCAGTAGTCGCTGTCCAGCAGCGTCGAGTCGCACTCACCGCAGGTCTGGTTGAGGGCTTCGACGGCTGGAATCGGTGTTGGGAAGGCGTCGCTGGTCACTGCGGTGCGGTCGATGCCGCGGTCCTGAGCAACGACGTCGAGCACGTGTTCGGTGTCGTCGTACTCTGCGCCTTCGGTGATCGGCAGGATCGCCGCCTGGATACACGGCGGGCACAGCTGCCGCTCGTGGTAGCGGTAGGCGGGCACAGCGCGGGTGGTGATCGACTGCGGCTCCGACATCGGTGGCTCCTCTCGAGGGGTGGATGTCTATAGCCTACCATCTACGGGAGGGGATCGCCACCCATTAGCGTCGCGAATCCGCTGCGTATCAACCTTTTTGGAACAGTCCACGGAATGACAGGGGCGTGCGGCGACTGCGCGTGACTCGCGCTGAGACACGCTTCGGCAGGCGGGGCGTGGAGGCCTCATCGTGGCGAACGGGGTTGACGGTCAACCTGGCCACCGCTGCTCTCAATGCTTCGATCTCGGCGACCATCTCAGGAACGAGCGTGCGTGCCTCAACGACGAACCTCGCGTTCTCCTCTGCCTTGTCGTGGCTCTCGATGCGGAATCCCGGAGTGAAGTCACCGAGCCAGATGATCGGGTACCGTTCGTCGATCTCCCACGGCCCGTAGGTCACTGCGTGCAGGGCCGCCTTGGCGCGGGCCACGATGTCGTCGGGCATTTCTCCTCCTGTGCTTGCGTTGTGGGGCTGCGTCGGCGGTGGTGGCTGGTGGACGCTTGTCGGCTTGGCCTGGGTGCAGCACGGCCCTTCGCCGTCAGGCCGGGCCGGGCTGGGCTGACGGGTGGTTGACGTTGGGCGAGGTGCGGCCAGGCGTATACGTGCGGCACGGTGCCGGCGGCCCGGGCGCTGGTGGGTCAGGTGGTGTAGAGGTGGTCGCGGCGGTCGGCGCAGTCTCCGCAGTAGCCGTCGAAGCCTTCCCCGTCGTCGAGCGGGTTGGTGCAGCCGTCGGTGGAGCAGTGATCGCAGCGAGGGCAGAGCCGGTTGGGTCCGCGTAGGGGCAGGTCGCACAGGTCGCAGAACTCGGCGTCGGGCCAGGCTCGGTGGCAGGCGGCGGGGGCGTCGGGGTGGTCGAGGTCGATGAGCACGGTGGCGATGATGCGGAGTTCTTCGGGGGTGAGGGCGCGGCAGCGTGGGTCGGTGCTGGCGCCCAGGTACCAGGCGGTGCGGTCGGTCCAGATCCGCACGTAGGGGCCGGCGGTTCGGTTCTGCTCGGCGGCGGTGCGGGTGGGGTGGGTGCTGATGACGTCGTCGGCGCTGTTGACGATCGCCCAGCGGCGGGTGTCGAGCTTGCGGACGGTCCAGTCTTGTGGCGGGTTGCTGAAGTGGTAGCGCACGCTGTCGGCGAAGCGGTCGGAGACGGTCATGGTGGGTTCCTTTCTGCGGGTGGGCGTTTGGGTTTGTTGGGCTGTCGGTGTGGTCTCAGGTGCGGCGGATGTGCCATCCCAATGCGGTGGGCACGACCTGGCGGCGGGGGTAGGTGATGGGCAGCAGGTTGGTGTGCTGCCACTGCACGAGGACCCCGCGGTCGGTGACGGCCTCGACGGTGCCGGCGAGGCGGCCGACGCCGGGCTGGATGGCTGAGATGGCCTCGCCTGGGCGGGGCAGCGCGGGCCCGGTGTAGGCAAGGTCGGCGGGGTCTTCGCCGGTCAGGGCGCAGCGGGCGCCGATGTCGGGGACGAAGTGGGCGACCAGTTCGTCGGCGAGGTCGATGACGGCCTGTCGGCTGATGGCGCGGCTGATGTCGTCGGCACCGGCGGCTTCGGCTTCGTAGAGGTCGTCGCGGGCAACGAAGTAGGCGTTGAGCAGCTCGCACAGGGCGTCGCCGGGGATGGTGGGCAGGACTGGGGCGGGGGTGGTCATGGCGGGCTCCTTCCAGCGGGTTTCAGGCCGCGTTGACGTAGGCGTGTTCGGTGAACAGGACTGCTGCGGCGGTGTGCACGGGGCTGCCGGTGATGGCCAGGTAGAACTCGGGCCGTTCGTGCGGGCGGTACACGAGGCGGGTGGGCTGGTCGAGGGTGACCTCGCTGAGGCGGCCGACGATCCAGGCGTGGACCTCGCGGGCAGCGCCAGCGGCGATGCGCTGCTGGGCGGCGATCCGCACGTGCATGGCGCAGTCGAGCAGGCCGACGACCTGGGCGTGGGCGACGACGGTGCCCTTGTGCGGGCCGTCGAGCGCTTTGATCGACCAGGCACCTTTGTGGAGGTTTCTGTAGACGGCGACGCGGCGGCCGGCGTGGGGATCTCGCCCCTGCACGGGGTGAATGATGTTGGCGGTCATGGTCGGCTCCTGACTGGCCTGGGCGGTCATGCCCCGAGGGGGTGCAGGTCAGCAAGTGCGATGAATGCGCCCTGCTGGCCTGCTTGGGATTCGGCGATGATGTCGGCCATCGACAGGTCGGCGCGGAAGCGGTGCCCGGTCTCGGCTTCGACCTGGGCGTAGCGGCGGGCCAGCTCGGGGTTCAGGCGGGCTGAGCACACCAGGTCGGCGCGGGAGGCCAGGACGCAGAACCTGCACGACAGGCGCGACATGCCATCGATGTAGGCGCGGTGTGGGCGGGTGCCGGCGGCGCGGATGCGCTCCCAGACCTGGGTGGTGGACCAGTGGTGGATGGGATACCAGTCATCGACGCGGCGGCGTCCGTTGGAGGCGGCGGTGTTGGGGGAGTAGGCGAGTCGGCGGGCGCGGGCGCTGCTCTCCTCTGCGCGAAGGCCCATGACGTTGAGCAGGTGCACGGGGCGCCCGGTGATCTGGCCGCTGTCGCGCAGTTCGGCGACCAGCTTGGTCATCACCTTGCGGATCGGGCCGCGTTTCAAATCCGATGTGCACCATCGCTGGGAGGCGCTGGGCCACATTCCGCGCTGCTGAACGTGGTCCAGGATCGTGTAGAGGGCTCCGTCGCGTTCGCGTCGGGCCAGTTCGAATCGCAGGCCGTAGTGGGCGGCGTGCTCGGCGGCGAGTTCGGGCACCCCGTCCCATTCGGCCTCGCCCAGATCGGCGTGGACCACGACGACGCGGTGCAGCACTTCGGCCTGGCGGGCGGCGTGGACCACCACGTCGAGGCTGGCCTGGGAGTCCTTTCCAGCGCTGGAATTGACCAGAATCACGTCGTAGCAACGCAGGTCGGGCACGTCGCCGGTGGTCAGCGTTCCGGTGTGGCGTTCGATGGAAGCGGTCATGGGGGCTGCCGATCCTCTCTTACTGGGTGGCTTTAGCCTACCATAGATGGTAGGCTAAAGCCACCCAGTAAGAGAGGTTGGAGGTACCGATGTCCGGCACAGGCTCAACGGAATTGGAGCTTCCTGGGATCGACGACGGCGCTCAGCGGCCGTCAGTGGTCGTGTCCTACGGGCTTGGGTTGGACAGCACGTGCCTGTTGCTGCGGTGGTTGACCGAGCCGCAGACGCGGGACTTCGACCTGGCCGACATGGTGGTCGTGACCGCGATGACCGGTGACGAATTCGCGTCGACTGCACGCGATGTCGAGACCTACATCTTGCCGATCTTTCGCCGCCTTGGGATCCGTTACATCCAATGTGCGCGGTCGGAGCGGACCACCACGACCAGTGGGGACGGTGTGGTGATCCTGGACGATTCGACCTGCCCGCAGCGGCTGCACATCGACGGTGCCTACCGTCTGTCGACCGAAATGATCACTGCTGGAACGGTTCCCCAGCTCGGCGGAGCCCGCAAATGCTCGGTTCACGCCAAGGGATGGGCGCTCGATCCGGTGATCAGCAGGGTCACCGGCGGCCAGGCCTACCGGCACGTCATCGGTTTCGAGGCCGGTGAGCAGCGCCGGGCCGACAAGGACCGGCTGTACAACAACGCGCGGCGTACAGGGTGGTATCCGTTGATTGAGCTGGGGATGGATCGTCAGGCCTGTGCTGAGTATGTGCGGGCCAAGCTGGGCACGTCCTGGTCCAAAAGTTGCTGCACGTTCTGCGTCTATGCCATGTCGACGGCGGCGGGCCGGGCCAACATGGTGCAGCGCTACCGCGAGGAGCCGCTGGCCGGCGCGAAGGCGATGTTCATGGAGGCGGTGTCGCGTCGACTCAACGAACGCCAGACCCTCATCGCGGGAAGCAGTGTGGCCCAGATGATTTCCGAGGCCGGGCTGGTCGAGGTTGAGGTGGCCTTCCAGCGGCTGATGGATGAGACCGAGTTCGCAGTCTACGAGGTGCGCCGGGTCACCCCGGCTGGCCGCGACGGCCGTAAGGGCGTCACGGCGCGGTCGGTGCGCCGCCTGGCGTGCGGGTCACAAGCCGACATGAATGCCCACCTGGCCGAACTGCCTGGACGTCGCGACGTCGGCGCTGACCGTATCGTGCGGCATCGGCTTGCCGCGGCGGCGAACTGTGAGCACTTCTTCGTCGTCGCTCCGGCGGTGGTCGACGACAAGCAGCGCCCGTCGTTCGAGACCCTCTGGGCGCAGGCCAACAGCGAATCCCTGTTCTGATTGACCCACGCCGCGCCGAAGGGCGGGGCCTGCCTCAGCGGCGCACCGCCTTTCGGCAGCTGGTCTCGTCCATGCCCACGTGTGAGGATCGGGGCACGGCCCGCAAAGCGGCGTGTCATGCGGCGCCGGGCGCGGCGGGCCTGGGTGCAGACCGCCCCTCACACCACCGACGGGATTGCCTGCGGGCGGCTGGACGGCGCTGTCGGCGCGGATGTGCGGACAAGGTGGGAAAAGGTGTGCCGGCGTTGAGCGGGCGAAGATCCCGGCCCGGGCAGCTAACCGGTTCGCAGGATGTCGGTGACGCGCCACTGCACCGCGGCCCAGTCCTCGGTGGGGAGGGCGTCGACCTCGGGCGACCACCCGGTGTCGGCGTCGATCTGGTAGCGCAGCTCGCTGAAGCAGACGACCTGGCGGATGGTGTGCTGGCTGACCAGGGTGTCGATCTGGCTGACAACCTGGCGTGCAAGCCGGTCGATCGCCAGCCAGTAGTCCACGGGCCGGCCGGTCTCGCGGTGCAGGTCGATGTGGCGCAGCAGGTGGTGGCCGACGAAGGTCTTGCCGTTGGTGTAGCGGACCCGGGCCAAGGGCTGCCGGTCGGACGGGGAGACGGCGGCGTGGGGCTTGACTGCGGCGACGTACACCTCGTCGCTGGCGGGGGCGGCCTGCCGGGAATCGGGTGGGTTGTAGTCGAACGGGTTCATGGCGGCACCGCTCCTTCTATCCGGTGGACGCTGCGCACCGGGGTGTGCGGCAGTTGGTGCCGGCGGGTGGGTGTGCTGCTGTCCATGGTCGATCTTTACCACCAGGCTCTGACATCGGTGACTTCGCTTTGACGTGCTCCCCGGACTGAAGTCCGGGGATTCCCGTTGGCGGCTTACGCCGCTGTTGGGGTGCTTCCTGTTTCAACGCCCACTGCCGCAACGAGTTGCGGTCTTACACGGGCTCCACAGGCGTTTAGTCTCTCTGCCCGCCCGGCAGCGAGAATGATCTTGGCGGCGTTGAAGTCGCGGTCGTGGGGCACCTGGCATGCCGGGCACACCCACATGCGGATCTGCAGCGGCAATTCGTCGAGCACGTGCCCACACCCCGGTGTTGAGCACGTTTTGCTCGACGCCAACCACCGCGACACCGCGTGCACTGTGCGCCCGTAGTGGTCGGCTTTTTCGCCGATGATCTTCACGAACTGGCCCCACCCGGCATCGCTGATTACGCGTGCGAGTCGGCGGTTGCGGACCATCCCAGCGATGTTGAGGTCCTCGACGTGGATCACTTGATTCTCGCGAACCAGCGCCAAAGCCTGCTTGTGGTGATAGTCCCGCCGCGCACGGGCGACCTGATTGTGAGCGATGGCGACCTTGCGCCTGGTCTTGGCCCTGTTGGCTGATCCTTTCTGCCGGCGGGCTTTCTCCCGCTCCAATCGGCGCAGCTTGCGTAGTTTGCGGCCCAGATGCTTCGGGTTGGCGACGTCGATTCGATGGTCGTCGGTGGTGGCGACCGTGGCCAGGCGAGCGATCCCGACATCCACGCCGGCTTCCCGGTCGACCACGGGCAGCGGTGTGGCCGCGACGTCGACGACGAAGCTGGCGTAGAAATGCCCGTCGGGTTCCCGGATGATCGTGACCGAAGAGGGCGTCGACGGCAGCTCGCGTGACCAGCGCACCGCGACGTCGCCGACCTTGGCCACGAACAACCGGCCGTTGTCGCGGATCGAGAAGCCGTTGCGAGTGAGCCGGAACGACTGCCGGTGATCCTTGCGGGATTTGAACCGTGGGCGCCCCAGCCTGCGGCCCTTGCGTTTCCCGGTGGCCGAGTCGAAGAAGTTGCGCCACGCCCGTCGGGAATCGTTGACCGACTGCACCAACGCGACACTGGGCACCTCGGCCAGCCAGGCCCGTTCCTCGGTCCTCTTCGCGACGGTGATGACCCGACGCTGGATCTCGCTGTCGGACAGCTTGACCCCGGCCCGGTAGGCCTCATCGCGCACCCGCAACGCGTCGTTGAACACCACCCGCGTGCATCCGAACACCCGCGCCAACATCTCCTGCTGGGCCGGTGTCGGTTCAATGCGATACCGATAACGCATCTGCACACCCACGACTGTAAAGGCCACCTGTGACAACACAGTCCTACCGACGCGCCCGCCACAGCGTTTCCTTGCTCCACGCCCACCTGGTGTTCGTGACCAAATACCGCCGTGCGGTCCTTGCGCGGCGTGTGCGACGAGCTCGGCGCCGATCTAGTCAAGTTCAACAGTGAAGCCGACCACGTCCACCTCTTGGTCGCCTACCCGCCCGCGCTGGCGATCTCCACTCTGGTGCAGCGCCTCAAAGGCCGCACCGCGTACGCGGTCCGCCGCGAACTCACCGGCGCCTGTGTCCGTGCGGAAATGCGCGGGCACCTCTGGTCGCCGTCCTATTTCGCCGTCTCCTGCGGAGGTGCACCACTGTCGATCATCAAGCAGTACATCGACGGACAAGCCCGACCACTCTGACCGCCGGGCTACACCCGGCAACACACGGGATGGGCTCACCCCGGACTAAAGTCCGAGGCTTGCGCCCAAGAACCCGGTCAGACGCCGTGGGTGAGCTTTTCGATGGTGGTGTCGAGGGCGTCGGCGAGTTTGGCGAGGAAGACGAGGGTGGCCGCGCGGTTGCCTTGCTCGACGTGGCGCAGAAACACCCGGTCGACACCGGCCTTCTCGGCCAGTGCCCGCTGCGACATGCCCAGTTTTTCGCGGCGGGCCACGATGTTGGCCCCGACGATGGGCAGGACGCGTTGGGCCACCGAGGTGTCGGGGTCGGAGCTGGACTTGGCGCCGGTCGCGGTGGCGGGCATGGGTGCGGTTCCTTCGGGTCGATGAGGTAGACCTGTTGTGTTGAGCCTACCCCAGTGCGGGTGGCTAAATCCACCCAATGATCGTGGGACGGTGCGGGACATGAGCGACAGTGCGGCATCGGATGCCGGCGCCGGTGATACGAGCGCCGAGGTGATACTGACCGACGGTGTTCCGTTGCGCCGCAACGGTGATGGAAGCTGGTCGGAGCCGCCGTATCCGGCGGTGTGCGCCAACGGGCACGAGCTAGGTCCGCATCGCGTCACGATCGGGGTGAGCCACTGCCTATGCGGGATTCTGCACCGCACCGCCCAGTGCAACCAGTGTGGGGCGACCTACTACCTGCCTCGCCCGACCGACCGCTGTGAGTCCACGGCGCTCGATGGCCGCCACGGGTAAGCCTGGCCGGTCAGAGGTGCAGTCCTCCGGGGCCTGCACGGCGCTGGGAGGCGTCGCGCAGCGAGTCGACCCACCGTAGTTCACGCTCACTGAGCTGTTCGGACTCACGCTCGCGCACGGTGTCAAGCAGCAGCGCGATGAGCCGCCCGTACCCTGCGGTGGCGTGTCCGTGAAAGCGGGCGCCGATGAACTCTTCCCGGCGATTGAACAGCTCCTGGCCGTCAAGCTCGTAGCCGTATTTGCGGCAGACTTGGTGGAACAGGATGGTCTGGCTTCGGGTGTTGCCTTCACGGAACGGGTGGATGTTGTCGAGCCCGCCCCAGGAGGTGGCTATGAGGGGGATGAAGGTGTGCGGGGCCTGTTTCCGCGGGTCACGCAATTCGAAGTCGAGCATGGTGAACTGGGAGGCCGCGCGGTTGGCGACCTCCGGGCCCGGGCGATAGTGGTACTTGACCCACGGTGCGGTGCGGTCGTCGGGAGCGAAGTTGACGACGTCGCGCCACTGCTTGGTCATACCGAACTTCGGCACGGTGCGGGGTGTGCCCGCCCAGTCGTAGACGTCACCGAAAATTTTGCGGTGCACCCCGCAGTAGTAGTCGAGGTCGATCACGTCGGGCTGGTTGTCCTCGGTGATGATCTCGGCCATGCGGACCAGGCTGATTCGCGTTTCCGCCTCGCGCAGTTTCCAACTGTCTTTGATGTTGAGGCGATTCCTCAGAACCCCTGGCGCATCGGGCCAGAAGTAGTCCTCCCACTGGTTGTAGGACGCCAAGGTGCTATTCGGCGGGCTGACCGAACTCCGCGATGACCTCGGCGACGGCCTCGTCGTAGGTCAGTTCGCCGCGGCCGATTCGGTCGAGGAGGTCACGCGCGCCGGGCGAGACTTCGTGTTCGGCCAGGCCGGTTGCCGCCACGGCGATGGACACGGCCTCGTCGTGGGTGGGTGGGCGCTTTGGCGCGGTGGTCATGGTGCTCATTGTAGGTGCTCCCCTCGGAGTCGGCCCGCACTGAAAAGCCCGGCGTTGGCGCTGGTGGCAGCGGGTGGTCAACTGTGTCCATCATACCCGAAGCGGGAGGCTATCGCCTACCGTTTCAACGCCTTCGGCGATGACGCCTGGCCTGCGGATCGCAAGCACCGCGGTCAGTTACCGCTCGTGTCGCCGTTGCACGTTGTTGGTGACCACAGTCCTCGTTCCTGTTGCGCTGCGGCGGTTTCGGCGTTCTGGAAACTGCGCTGGTAGCGGTAGGGCGTGGAGTAGGTGTACTCGTTGGCGTATCCCTCGGCGATGAGGTCGAGGTTGATCAGGCGGCCGTCGAGTGTCCAGACGTAGGCCAGGCGGCGGCCGTAGCGGTCGATGCTGTCTTGGCTGGGGTCGTCCTCGAGGTACACCGACTGTCCGGTGAGGGCGCGCTTGGTGAAGTCGGAGGCCTCTTGGGCGAAGCACTCGACCGGAGAGCGGGGGTCGAGCAATTCAGGGGTGTCCACGCCGATCAGCCTGATCTTGGTCTCACCGTCGCCGGTTGTGACCCACAGGGTGTCGCCGTCGACCACGCGGGACACCGGCACGGGCCCGGTGAGCGTGTCCGCGGGCGGCTGGGCGGGGTAGTCGGTGCCGTCGGCCGGCGACTGCCCCGCGACGGAGGGCATCTGACATCCCGCCAGCAAGGCGGTGCCGACGAGTCCGGCGAAAATGCGCAGGCGGCGGGGCGAGTTGAGTACAGCAGTCCGTGGTGTGGTGGTGCGTGAGTGCACAGCGTGTGACGATCGCTCCTGACTGTCCATACGAGTCAGAATAGTTCATTGTTACGCATTTCGAGAACAGTTCGTGAACACATTGAGCGCGCTGGTGTTAGCGTCTGGGTATGGCCCGTCTCGTATTGCACAGTGTGCGGGGATTCCCGGTGACGGACTTCGCCGCGCACCTGCCCCTGCAGCTGCGGGTGACCGGACGGCTGCGTTCGACGGTGCCGGGCCGGTACTGGTTCTGCAAGGTTCAGCCAGCCGTGGTGTGCGCGCTGGGCGAGGGCGTCGAGCGCGATCACATCCATCCTGACCTGCTCAGCGAGGACCGCGGTTCGGTCACCGTCTCGGCGGTGGTGCTCACCCCGGCCGCGGGCAATCGGGTCCTGCAGTCAGGGATTGTGGACTTTCCAGTGCATGTGGCGGCGGTGCTGGACCCTGCTGTGGGGGTATCGGGGGAGATGGACCCCGAGCGGGTGGGGTATCTGGGGTGCGCACTCGTTGATGACGCTGACGTGGCCACGACCAGCCAGACTGTGCTGGAGCAGCAGGTTCGAGCGCTGCCCACCCGCTGGTGATCCGGAGTCTGCTCGCAGCGTTCAGAGGCGACGACCGCGATCAGGAGTGTCTGGACCACCAGTCGTAGAGCTGGGGGAGCGTTGGGCCGCCTTCACTGGATTCAATGCTGGCAAGCAGTCGCTCGCTGTCGATGGTCCAGCCGATCCGGGGATGTCCCTGTGACGTGGTGCCGCACACCAGAGTGCCGACAGGCACGTCGGGTGCTGCGCTACGGCGCCACGGGCCGGGGGATTGGTAGTTGCCGGGACAGACGAGAACTGTTGTGCCACTGATGAACTCGTCGAGTGCGGCGGCTAGGGCATGGGCGTCCTGGTAGAGGGTGAATCGCGAGGAGGTGTTCGGCGCGTCGATGTTCGGACCACAGTCAGCGGCGCTGTGATTGTCAGTGGGAACCGGCGTGCACGTCCCGGGTGGGTAGCCGGTTGGGATTAACGACGCAAGCCGGGGATCGAGCTGAGCAGGCACCGCGACAGTCGGGGAGGGGGAGGCCTGGTCGTCTAAGAGAGCGGGCTGGTCGGTGGTGCTGCGCTCGGGCCAGAAGACCACGGCGGCCGCGGCGACGGCTGCAACCGCACCGGCGGCGACCAGCCAACGCCGGCGGTGTCCTGACTGGTTCGCGGCACGGGGTCGGGGTACGACGTCGATCACGGTGGGCGAGGAAGGACCTTTGGGTTGCGGCGGTGTTTCCGTCGAAGGTCGCGGCGGATCGTAGGGCGCGGGCTGTTCCCCAGGCGCCCAGGTGAAGAACTGACTTAGGGCTGGCAACGGGGCGGTGTTGGGGTCCTCGTGCGCCGGTGCGGTGTTCACATCGCACCGGCCCGCGTTGGCGCTTCTTGCATGCGCGGCCTGCGCCCGTTGGCGTCGAGCACGGCAGCCAGCTCGTCATCTCCGCGGCCGCGAAGTAGGGCGTCGACGTCTTCTTGTCGGCAGTCCAAGGCCGCGGCGAGCGCTGCGGCCGGTTTTCGAACCGCGTGGCCGAGCAGTTTGTGCAGCCGAGCAGGTTCGGCTTCCTCGGCGTGCACGCGGACCGCTTCCAGTGACGCATCGGCGGCTCTGAACACGAGCACCAGCGTGTCACCGGCGGCTGCGCTGACAGCGACGGCGTGGGCTCGCAGTGAGCCGATGCCGACGCCTCGTGTCGAGGCCAGCTTCCAAGCCAGGGTGACCGGCCCGTGTGCACTGGTGAATGTTCGCTGTTGGCCCGGGCGGACGCCGCCGGCGGCGTGGGCGACCGCCGGGTGCACTGTTTGGCCGGATCCGCGGAGCAGCTCCGCGGTGACGGGGAGCGCTACACGAATCTCGTTGGCCCCGTTGCGGAAAACGCCACGGACTGTGTTCAGCGGCGGCAGCGCCGGCCATCTGTCAGCTTTGGTGCGCCGTCGTGCAACGCCCTTTTCCACGACGAACTCCAGAGTGGCTAGATAGGCCCGGATCGACGCCTCGGTGATATCGGGATAGCGCGCCCGAAGGTCCTCGATCACTGCCGAGACGCTGGCTTTGCCGCCGGCGGCGTCGATGCGTTCACCGATCGCGTGTGCGATGTTGACGTACTCGGCAACGTCCCACGCGCGCAGCCCCCACGTGCTGCGGCTGGTGCGAACGAACCGGTCATGCTGAGACAGAACCGCTTTGACACGTTCCATGCTGGTTCCTCTGGCCGCGCCGGTTCCGATGGTGGCGAGGATGGCTTCGGCGGTGGCCGGGGCTGCGAGGACGTGAAGCGCCGCTTCTGTCATGTTGGCGGCGGTATCACCTGACCAGCGCACCCAAACATCGCCGAAACGACGCAGACTCATTTGGCTTTCAAGAAAGGTCAGGACAATCCCGGTCGGCATCCCCAGACTCGTCAGCGCACCGAGCAGAGTGTCGGAGGTGGGGGCGGCCTGGGCATCGAACACCGCCGCGACGGCGGCGATCACCTGTGCGCGGCCCCCACCCGGCCTCGAGGTGTTCTGCATCCAGCCGTCGCGGCGGGCGTACGGGCCGGCGACATGAAGCAGGACCTCAGCAGTCTTGCTCGCGGGCTCTACTCCCAGTCGGCGCAAGTCAAGGTCGACCGCTTCCACGGGAGCGTACGGGCCCAAGCGTTGCCGCACTTGATCGGCATGCTCGCCAACCTCCTGGTGTGCTGGATCGGCGAGCAGCTCGGCGAACCGCGCCCGTGCCCGGCGCAGGTTGCGGCTCACCGAGGCCGCGTGCACACCGAGGCGCTGAGCCACAACGTGTTGAGGAGCCGGGTCCAGTGCCCATACCTGGGCCGAGAGGATTTCACGGTCGAAATCGTCGAGCTGTCCGAGCAGGCGGGCCACCGCGGCATCGGGTCCGACCCGGCCGGCGGCGATAGTTTCGTGCCGAATTTGCACGGCTCGCTGCGCGGCCTCGATCAGTGCACGAACTGCCGCCGCGCCCAACTTGGGTCGCAAAAGCAGCGCTTGGGGAGTTTGGTCGGCGACATCGGCCCAACGAGGGAAGTCGTTGGCGTAGGCTCCCAGCCGCCGGGGCAGTCTGGTGTAAGGAATCGCGAACGAGCTGATGCTGTCGAAGCCGGGAACGAGGTCGCGCAGGCGGGTGCTCAGGGTCGTCTCGCAGCGCCACCATTGCGGATCGACAAGGTCATCGAGTGGCTGCACTTCGTTGCTCAGACCAATTCGAAGTCAGCTACGGTCAATTCGCGGGGGATTGCCCACAAGACGTCAGGTTCCTGTCTGAAGCGGGCGCCCAGGACCAACGGCCACTGCCACGGTAGGCACGGGTAGAAGATCAGAGTCCCCGACGCGGCGGTCTGCTCACGGTGCAGACGCGGCTCAGCGATTGCCACTGCGGCGGTCAGGGCCGGTGTGAAGCGGATGTCGGTGCGCAGAAGCTCAAACAAGACCCCGGGTGTGTCTTCGGATTGGTCTTTCTTCGTGACAACGGTTGCCCCTCGTGCAACCCAATCGTCCCAGCGATCGTTGAGCGTCTTAACGGTTTCGTCGGGGAAGTAGAACGCCAAATTCGGTGTGGAAATTACGCCAGACATCAGCCGTTACTGCCTCCGTAGTTGTGTGCCTTGCAATCTGTTGTGGTGTGCATGCGGTCCTCAGGGAAGTGCGATTCGAAGTGCCTTGCTGATCTCGGCCATGGTCGGCGGCGACAAGGTGCCTAGCGATTCGGTGAGTTCGTCGTGGTAGAGCTGCACGATGTCATCGACCAGGACGTATCCCACCAACGGATCGGCCGCGGTCAACGGCACGACCGTGGGGACGTGCGCGTGCTTACTGGTTGTCGTAATGCGTGCGGCCAGAACGGTATCGAGGTTCCTGTTCCTTGAGTTGTTGCTGAGGATGACCCACGGCTTGGCACCGTGCCCGAGGTCGACCCGGTAGGCCTGGCTGCGCAATGCACGCGTCATTGACGCCCCTCGGCGCGACGACGTTCGTGGCGGTTGCGGGCAGTGCGTCGTTCAGCATTGGCCGAATCGCTGTTGAACTCTGTGGCCAGCTGGGCGTAGCCGACATCGAGGACATGCTCCTGTAGCGCTTCGGCCCCCGCCTGAAGCAGTGCGCGCAACGCCGCGGCCTCGGACTTGATGTCGTCTGCGACGTCGTGCTGGCTGGCCCATTGCCGCAAGACCTCGAAGGCGGGCGAGCCCTGACTGAGGTAGGGGGCTATCGCCGCCTCGTCGGAGTCGCCAAGGATCAGGCTCACACGCTTACTCATGGTGTATAGGATACACCGGACGACAGTGTATTTGCCAGCGTACATGTAGGCGCTCATTAGCCGGGGATGAACAGCGTCGTGACGCTGCGGGTCTGCTGGTAACCGACGTCCGACAGCACCGCCCCAGGTGTAGGTCAGGCAGTGGTGCCAGGTGGCCGCGAGCGTGCGCGTTGGTAGGCGGCCCGGTATTCGGCGACATCGATGCCCAGCAGTTCGGCCAGGGTTGCCGCATTGAGGTCGGTGAGCGCGATGTCGGCACGCTCGATGCCGCGCAGGGTGGTGGTGGCGATTTTGGCGGCGGCGGCGAGCTCGGGTTGGGTGATGCCCCTGAGGACCCGCCAGTCACCCGGGTAGCGCTCCTCGCGCGCAACGATGACGACTTGCTCGATCGGGGCTTTAAGGACGGCCATCGCCCGGGCGAGAAGGTCGATCTGGGGTGTTGACTTGCCGGCCTCCCATGCGTGGATGGTCGATTGGCCGACGTCGGCGAGGCGGGCGAGGTCGGAGACGCTCAGCCCGCGATCGCAGCGGATCTGCCGGAAGTTCTGCGCGCTGAATCCGCGCATGACGCGCCTGGTCATGTGCTCCCCGTGGCGGCGTCCATGAGGGGAGAGGTTGGGCGATTCGTCCATGTTCCTGCTAATGCCGCTGTTGTAGAACGTTGTCTTAATCTAGAGTACGAATGTGCGTCTGGTGGTGGTGTGCAGCCACGTCAGCGGTTGGACATGTCAGCACCATCGCGTTCGACTCGACAACCCATCCCAGCGTCGTGACGGTGCAGTCCGCCGCTGAATGACTCCTGGAGGCTCACCCTCATGCTGGAAATCTCGCCCCGTTCCCCTCTGACTGCCGGCGTCGCGCTCACCGCCGCGAGCGCGATCGCGTTCACACCGCTGATCGCCGCGGACACGACCTCGCGCACCGCCGCACTCACACCCGTCGCGACACCGAGCATGAGCCTGGCAGCGGCTGTCGCGCCGGCCGACATCGCGGCGCTGGCCAATCGCCTCGCTGGTTCCTCTGATGCGCTGTCCGCCACCGTGACCTCTCTCGCCGGATTGCCGGGTCAGACATTGGTCAACGCGCTCAATTCCGCTGTGGCACTGAACAATGGACTGTGGGACAGCCTCATCGCCGCCACGGACAACCCGACGCTGGTCGACGTACTGCGCGCACTGAAGGCCGCATCCAACGGTGGCCTGACCAGACTCGCGTCCACACTCGAGTCGGCGAACAGGACCGTCGTTTTGACCACTGGTGAGGTCACCAGTCTGTTGTCGTCGACCTTGACCGGATCCCTGGGTGCTGCCCAGCATGCAGTTGCCACGATCCTCGCCAGCCCCCTGTCGGTGTCGAGCTATACCGCATTGGTGAACGTTCCCCTCGACCTCGCCGGCCTGGCGCTCACCTCGGGCCTGGGCTCGGTAGGAATGCTGGGCGGCCACGCACTGACGCTGGGCAGAACCCTCGTCACCGGTGTCACCGCCCAGATCAGCACCGCGCTGCGCGCCGTCACTGACCTCATCGGCGCCGCCCGGGGACTGTCCGACGTCGCCCTCGTCGACGGGGTGCTCACGGCGGTCCAGGGCATCGTGTCTGCACCGGTGACCGTCACCGTGGCCGGGGTCAACGGCCTCACCGGAGCACTCACCTCAGCGGCGAGCACTGCTTTGACACGGCTCACCAACGGTGCTGCGGGTGCCGTGGCCGAATGGATCGGCGACGGCACCTCGCCCGGGGCACTCCAGACCGCAGTCAGCACCATCGGCGCTGCGCCGTTGAGCCCGGCCGCCTACACCAACGCGGTGTCGGCCCTCGTCGGCGCGGGCATCGCGACAGTCAACGCCGTGGTCGACACCGCCAGCTCCATGGCATCCATTCCGGTGTCGACTGCAGCCAGGCTGACCACCACCGCGGCCGACATGATCACCTCGTTCAACAGTGCTCTGGCCACGACCGCCGCCGGCATCATGCAGGCCGCCGGCCTGCCCTCTCTGGTGCATAACCTGCCGCACGTGATGGCGGCAGCGATCAACGGCGCGGTCAACGTAGCCGCCTTGACCACATCGGCCGCGCTGAACACCATTGCGGCCGCTATCGATCTCGGGAACATGCTCAGCGGGGCCATGCCCGCACGGCAGACCCTCACCCTGCGCGCAGCCCCGTCACGAGAACTCACAGCGCCAGCCACCGAGTCTGAACCGGTCGCCGGTTCTGAAACGGAAGCAGAAGCCGCGCCAGGCGAGCCAGCCCCCGGCATTGAGGCTGACACCGGCAAGCCACCGACAGCCGCTGTCTCCCAAGACGTCGCACTCCGACCAGCGGCAGAGGCGACGCCGATCGCCGCCGAAGCGCTGGCACCCGTGGAGGACGCGACCGCCATAACCGAGGCCGCGAAACCGGTTGTCACCGAAGACATCACGGAGGTAAAGGAAGACCTGGGCGCCGCGGCAGATAGCGCTGAGAGTGCCCTACCTGTCACATCCCCGCGCCCGCAAGTGAATGCCGCGGCCGCCGACGACGGCCTGAGCGAGCGGCGGGCTACCGACTCGGGTAGGGATGTGGCCGGCGAATCCAGCCCGGCCTCAGACAAGCAAAGCGGTTCGAAACGGCCGACGACCGTTAGCTCCGACAAGGATGCGGATGGCCCCAACACTGACCGCCGCGGAACCGCTGCCGGCGGCAGGCACGTGCCGGGCAAGGTGCGCGGCGCGACGTCGGTCACGGAGATCAAGAAAAGGCTCGACAACGAAGCCGCCGACAAAGCAGGAAGCTCCACGGCGAGCGCGGGTCACAGCGGCGAGGCTGGCTAGACCGGCGTAGCGGCGAGTGTCCGCAGTAGCTCCTGATATGCATCGCCGCCGCCCGCGAGTTCAAGGTCGACGATCGCCCAGATGTCTTCGGCCATTGCGGGCGGCTGGTCGGTGTCGATGTAGGCCCCGCTGCGATAGATGACCCGATGTGTGCGCATACCTCTGACCCTTCCGCGCGGCTGATGAGCGTCTATCACCAAGGTAGCACATGTGCTACCTTGGTGATATGCACAGCGTAGGGCTGCGGGAACTCCGGCAGAACGCCTCCGATCTGGTCCGCCGCGTCGAAGAGGAGGGTGAGGAAATCACCATCACGGTGGCAGGCAGACCTGGCGCGCGACTGGTCCCGGCCGCGCCACACACCTGGCGGCGCTGGGCCGACGTGGCCGCGATCTTCGCCGGCCCACCAGACCCCGCGTGGGAGCGCGACCGCGAGCAGATAGCTCATGAGATCCGCGACCCCTGGGCGACACGGTGAGGGCGCTGCTGGACACCAGCGTGGTGATCGCCACCGACATCGGGCCGCTCGACGGTGAACTCGCCATCAGTGCAGTCACGTTGGCAGAAATGCACTTCGGGGTCTTAGTGGCCAAAGAGCGAAAGACCCGCGCTGAGCGGCTACGGCGATTACTCGCCCTCCAACGCACCTTCGATGCGCTGCCTCTCGATGACGCCGTAGCCGCAAGCTACGGCCAGGTGGCAGCGGCCGTCGTCGAGGCTGGCCGACAACCCCGGGCACGCTCGATGGACCTGCTCATCGCAGCGACCGCGCATGCACACTCTGCGCGGCTCTACACACGCAACGCAGACGACTTCCACGGCCTCGAGGACCTGATCGACATCGCCGCGGTGTAGCGGTCCGCCTACGCCTCGCGGAGTGAGGTGATTGCTCGGTGGAGGTCCTGCTTCATGGTGTCGATCGCGTTCTTGCTGGTGCCGATTCCAGTGAGGATCGTTCGGCGGGCTTCGGCGGCCTCGGGTGTGAGGGCGGATCCCACGGGAGTCCAGTCGGAGGCCAGCCAGTCACGGGCGTCGCTGAGCGCCGTGCGAGCTGAGTCCAGCGCCGCCAATGCGTTGACGAAAATAGCTGTGCGGGTGGGTAGTTCAGTGCTCATTGCGATCCTTGGAGGTGTCGGTTTTGTCGGGGAAGGCGGCGCCAGATACATCCGGTGAGACGTTGGTCAGGTTTGTGCTGTCGCTGCCGACCGGGCTCGCATCGCGTCGCGTCGCAGCGCTGCGGCTAAGCGGGGGTTGTCGGTGAGGTCGGCCACCGTTGTCAGCGTGCGCGCGATCCGTGCGAACATCGCTGGGGGTGCGGCGATCGGGCCGCCGCTGTGGTCTGACTGGATCAGACCAGCTAGTGACAGCAGTTGTGCAGTCTCGTGCATCCACGCGTGGCGGTCGGCGTCGTCCATCGCTCGGTGGCTTTCGAGGAAGAGCAGGGTTTCAGCGAGTCCGGCGACGAGAAGGCCGAAGCTGGCGACGCTGATATGGGCGGTGCGTGGCAGCGTGAACAGATCGCTGCCGGGTTCTTCGTTGGCGAACGTGGCCACCAGGCGATCGGCCAGGTCGTCAAGTGCGGCGTCGTCAAGGTGTGCTCGGGCGGTTCGTTCGGTCACTCCGAGCTGCGCGGCGGCGGTGGTATGCCGTTCGGTAAGAATGGTTTCGGCGGCTTCGACGGTCAGTGTCATGCCTCGCTCACCTACTCGTGCTACGAGTCCAGCCGCGCGTTCGTGCAGCCAACTCGGCGCCGGGTTGGACTTGTCAGTCATCAGCAGGTGCTCCTTGCTGTGCACGTTGCAGCGCGGCTTGGGCGCGCTGCAACGGTGTGCCCGGCAGCGTTGCCGGGCCCGGGGTGTCGGCGATGGCTGCGGCGATCGCCTCGTCGATTCGGCTGGGGCTTTCACCGGGCAGGGGAGTGGTGCCGTATTGAGGGTTTGCGCCATTGGGGGCAGCGGTGACGGTGACCCGGAGCGGTACGTTCAGGTTCAGGGTGCGCAGCCGGTCGGTGATCGCGGCGGTGAGCGTGTCGGCGTAGGCCTGCAGTTCTTCGCGTCGCAGTTGGTCGAGCGTTTCCCGTAGTGCGGCAAGGGAATCCAGAGCCTGCTGCTGGACGTGTTCGCCAGGGGTGGGCTCGTACGGTGGCTGCTCGGCGTGCCATCGTTGGTAGGCGGCGACTTTCTCCGGATCGTTGATCCACGCGATGATGCCGTGTTCGTCGCGGTCGTGCAGCCATTCCATGCCCGGTGGTGGCGGCGGGGGCGGCTCGTCGGGGAGATCGTCGGGTTCGGGGATATCGAGTTCGCGTTGGTCGATCGCGTCGAAGGCGTCACGGTAGGGGTCGGCGTCGAGGTCGAGCAGAATGTTGTCGACGCACAGGTCAACGGTGACCGGTTGGGTGCGATGGGGCAGCAGGTGCTCGTCGTCGGGTCCGACGGTGGATACCAGTGTTTCGCGGATGCGGTCGGCTTCCCAAGAGCCGGGGCGCCCACTGAGGATTTGTGTGGTGCTGCCGACGTTGGCGGCCGCGCCGGCCAGGGCTTTGGTGACGAACTCGGCCCAGTCGATGGGCAGTGCCGCTCGCGGGTCCGGGTCGGCTTCCCATCCTCCCGAAGCACTTTGCCGCACAGGCTGATTCGTGAGTTTCGTTGCCTCCGTCAGCGCGTCGATGACGTCGTAGAGTATCTCGATATAGGGCCGGGGTTGCGCGGCGTCGGTGTCGGTGAGATAGCCGGCGTCAAGCAACGCTGCCGAGAGCACCTGGCGGTACGGCTGGCCGATAGCGCGGGCCACGGCACGCAGATTGTCCCGGTCAGGTAGCGCTCGCAGCCCGTTGGTCCGCCACAGCCGCAGGTTTTCGCGTGAAATGCCGATCCGGCGCGCGAGCGCCGCATCACTGACGCCGTGAGCGCCCTTGTACTGGTCGATGAGGGACACCAGCCGGGAGGGGATTGCCATGCGCCAAGTATCGTGCGACACTGCACCCACAGTCAAGTGGCAATGCGCGCAACCGCCAAGTAATACTTGACATAACGGATGTTATCTGGCGCGAGTCAAGATTGCCCGGGTGTCTACTTGAATCGTCACTGTGACGTTTGTGAGGGCAGCGGCCATGCCGAGCTAGACGGGGTGACAAGGAAGGTCACGGTGCGGCTGTCCGTTTCAGAGTGTGAGGCGGTCAAACGCTACGCCGAGGCCGATCAGCAGCCGCTGAACTTTTAGATCGAGAATCTTAAACACGTCGAGGACCGGCGGCGCCGATGTTCGGCACATTGAGCAGTGGATGCGCCCGCGCTCGGCGAATTAGTAGCGCGTTGATCCGCTCCCCTCGCAGGGCGACATCTGACAACCGTCTTTTGTCCGCCAGTTGGCATTCTTTTGTGTCCGCCGACGACGCTGCTGTTAGGCGCGACGATCGCGCCTCTACCGATCGAGCGCTCTTACCAACAGATCCTTTATCTCGGCGACGTTGTCCTCAAGGGATCGCTGGCCTGCCCTCAACTCTGTCTGACCATTCTTGAGCTCGGCTAGATCGCGGCCTTGGTCAACAAGTGTCATGGCCATCTCGCGCTGATTCGCGCCTAGCGCGTTAACTGCCGCCAGCACCGCCCGGTAGTCGGCCTGCGAGGCTTCCAATGCGGCTACGCGGGCCTCGAGATCGTCCAATGTCGGCACCACATCATCGTAACGGTCGGGCGGCGACGAGGGATGTCGGACGTATGTGAATCTCAGCGGTCGCCGCAGATGAGACGAGGACGCTCGAACCTCGTCAGGCCGCTTCGGCAGATTACTGAGCAGTGGCTATGCGTTCATCGATTGATCAGGCCATACAGGGGATTCTGTGCAGCGGCTGTGCGGTTATCGGTGCCTGCTCCGTCGACGTAGCGCTGCGAGGTCACCATCGATTCATGCCCGAGGAGCTTCATCAGTGCATACACGCTGATACTGCTGTTCGCGAGCTCGGTGGCGAAGGTATGGCGTAGCCCGTGAACCAAGGCGCCTCGGGCGCGTTGATCATTCAGCCCCGCCTTCTTGAAGGCACGCAGCATTCGGTACTGCAGCACACCGCGTGTGATGCGCTGGCCGTCAGCGCCAACAAATAGAGGCGCAGTCGCCGGCCAGGCCGGTAGTCGGCCACTGGTGGCCCGCCGCTTAGTGCTTCTTGGGAATCGAGCTAGCCGGGATTCGAGATAGGCCTCAAGTTCGTGAATCAGGGCCTGTTCCACCGGTATTCGGCGGTCCTTATTGCCCTTGCCCCGTACGTGAATGACCCCGCCCTCGTCGGTCGGCCGGATGTTGCCGATGTCTGCGCGCACCAGCTCATCTGCGCGCAGTCCTGCGAGCACTGCTGTCAGCACGATGGCCCGGTCGCGCTCGGCCCAGTCCGTGCGACGGCGCGAGCCGCGGTCGAGTTCGATAGCCGTCAAGAGCGCGGACACCGCATCGGCGCCGAGCCCTTTGGGCAGCGTCTTGGCGACTTTTGGTCGGCCGATAAGCGGCATCGGATTGGCGTTGATGAGCTCACTTGTGTAGAGGAAGTCGCACAGTGTGTTCCAGTTCGACCAGCAGCGCCGGATCGATGCCGCTTCGTGGTTGTCGGCGTAGGCGGCGAACGCCGTGCGCATCGAGTCCTTAGTGATGGCGTCGGCCGTCAACTGTGGGACTTGTTCGACGCTCCCGGCGAGCAGGGAGGCGATCGCGATAAAGTCCTGTCGGTACGCCTTGATTGTATGGGGGGAGGGTTTACGGACGGCTCGATCGGCGAGGAACCCGGTAAACCATGCGGGGCAACGTATTTCGGATAGTTCGACACGACGCGTCGCCGAGCTCATACTTCAAATCTACCACAAACTGATGCATAACGAATGTTATCCATCAAAACGGCACCCGTATCAGATCGCCACAAAGGCGATTGACAGCTTAGACGTTGACCACCATTAGTATGGGGGACGCCTACGGAGGGTTACCCACCACCCTACCTCCGCCGAAGGGGGCAGACAGGAAGCATCGTTGCTGCTTAGCATGCCTTTTTCACCGTGACTCGCGTTGTCTTCCGCCTGTTGTGCCCACATTTTGCCCACCGTTTTTGGCGCGTATTCGGCGTTCAAGTTCGACGCCAAGTCGTCGAGGTCAGAGTCGAACAGGTCGGCGTATACGTCGAGGGTCACCTTCGCGCCGCGGTGACCGAGCATGCGCTGTAGCGCAAGCACGTTGGCTCCTGCCGACAGTGCCAACGAGGCACAAGTGTGCCGCAGATCGTGCGGAGTGATCGTTTGCAATCCGGCTCGCCGCAACGCTGCGGCGAACCAACCGCTGGCAGAGCGCGGTCGTGGCAGGTAGCCGCCGTCGAGGGCGGGAGAGATTAGAGCCTCTCGTCTCTTGCCCACACAATGACGTGACAACCCGTCGAGGACAAAGTCGGGTACCGGAACCGATCGCGCACGGCGTTCTTTTGTTGGGCCAACCTGGTGTCCGCCGCCGATTTGCACCGCGCTCGTTGAGACCAGGATTCGACGCCGTAGGAAGTCCACGTCGCTAACTCGCAGCGCGATCGCCTCACCCCCTGTTGACGACGGTTGAGGACCCGGCCAGTCGCGACGGTTGAAAAGTAGGCCACCCGACCAGATTGGATGGGTGATCTCCTTGGAAGACTGGGCCTTGATCCGGCATCTTCACCGCAGCGAAGGGTTGTCGCAGCGGGCTGTGGCACGGCAATTGGGCATCGCGCGGGACACGGTGGCTAGTGCGCTGGCCAGCGATGGCCCGCCGAAGTACGAGCGGGCGACGGGACCGTCGGCGATCAGCGAGGTGGAGCCGCGGATTCGGGCGTTGTTGTCGGTGTATCCGCAGATGCCGGCGACGGTGCTGGCCGAGCGGGTCGGGTGGACCGGTTCGATCTCGTGGTTTCGGGAGCGGGTCCGGGCGATCCGCCCGGAGTACCTGCCTGCCGATCCGGTGGATCGGCTCGAGCATGCGCCAGGTCGGGTGATCCAGTGCGACCTGTGGTTTCCCGCGCCCAAGATTGCGGTGGGCTTCGGCCAAGAGGCGATGCTGCCGGTGCTGGTGATGGTGGCGGCGTTCTCCCGGTTCATCGCCGCGGTGATGCTGCCCTCGCGCCAGACCATGGACCTGGTGGCCGGGATGTGGCAGCTGCTTTCGGGCAGCTTCGGTGCGGTGCCGCACGAACTGTGGTGGGACAACGAAGCCGGGATAGGGCGTCGAGGCCGGTTGACCGAGCCGGTCACGGCTCTGGTGGGCACACTGGGGTCGCGGCTGGTGCAACTCAAACCCTATGACCCCGAATCCAAGGGGATGGTGGAGCGGGCCAACCGGTACCTGGAGACCTCGTTTCTGCCCGGACGTAGCTTCACCTCACCGCAAGACTTCAATAACCAACTGCAACAGTGGCTTCCGATTGCCAACCGCCGTCGGGTACGGGTCCTCGATGGGCGACCCGTGGACTTCCTCGATTCCGATCGAGGCCACATGCTGACGCTGCCGCCGGTGGCGCCGGTGGCGCAGTCGCTGACTTCGGTGCGGTTGGGGCGTGACTACTACGTACGGGTGGGCGGCAATGACTACTCCGTGGACCCGACTGCGATCGGTCAACTCGTCGAGGTGAGCACCACCTTAAGGCAGGTGACGGTAAGCACATCGGGGCGCCTGCTAGCGGCTCATGACCGCTGCTGGGCGAGACGACAAACCCTGACCGACCCCGCCCACGTGCAGACCGCCGCGGCGTTACGCCAACAGTTCCAAGCCGGCCCACCACCGCAGCCCGGTGATCATCCGGTGCGCGATCTCGCCGACTACGACCGCGCGTTCGGTGTGGACTTCCTTGGCAACACAGCTACTTCCGATGGTGAGGTGGCGTGAGCATGGCCGAGGACCCGATGAAGGCCGTCCTGCACTACGCCCAAGCGCTCAAGGCGCCACGTATCCGCGACTCGGCAGCCCGGCTGGCCGAGCAGGCCCGCGACGCCGGCTGGACTCATGAGGAGTACCTGGCGGCGGTGCTGTCCCGTGAGGTCGCCGCCCGTGAGGCCTCGGGTGCGGCGACGCGCATCCGCTCGGCTGGTTTCCCGACCCGCAAGTCCTTGGAGGACTTCAATTTCGATCACCAGCCAGCGCTGAACCGCGACATGATCGCCCACTTAGGCACCGGCGCGTTCCTGGCCAAGGCATCCAACGTGGTGCTGCTCGGCCCACCCCGTTATCAACGGGTGGCAACACGCTCGAATCTATGTATGTGACAAGGGGGTTGACGCGGGGCAAGTCATCGTTGTTGCCGGTTTATCGGCGGGTGTTCTTCAACGTGAAGGAACGGCAACGATGGCGTATCCGGTGGCAGTGTGTCCTGCGGGAGGGCAGCGGACCTGGACTGTGCTCGGCGAGGACTTCGCAACGGTCGCTCCCGTCGAGGAGTGGATAGAAGCCCACCGGCACCTGTGGTCGCCGAACACGGTGCGCGGGTATGCGACGTCGTTGGCGCAGTGGTGGAGCTTCCTGGAGCAACGCGGGCAAACTGGCGCCTGGTGCGATGTCGGTGTCCCCGCGTTCACGGCGTTCCTGTCCTGGCAGCGCAACGGCCGCACTATCGAGCATCAGCTGGCCGAGTCGGATAAGGCGCCGAGTGCGGCAACTCTGGAAGTCCGCTTTGCAGCGTTGATTTCGTTCTACCGCTGGCATGACGCGGTGTCCGGTGTGGTGGTGGCTGGGCGGCTGCTTCGTGGAACACCGCGGCACCGACCGGCCCGAGGCTTGCTTGCGCATCTGGATGCGCGTTCGTCCCCGGCGGCGTCATCGCTGGTGCGCGTGCGCCGCGACCGCCGCCGCGACAGACCACCGTTGCTGCTGCCCGAGCAGATCCAGGCCATCCTGGATGGCTGCGCGGTCTTCGATGTCAAGTCCGGGTCGTGGCGAGGAAATCTGCGGGACCGGTTCGTGTTCGCCCTGCTGGCCGAGACCGGCATGCGGCTCGGGGAGGCGCTGGGTCTGCGGATCGGCGAGTTCGTGCTTGGCCGCGGCGAGACCGCTTATGTGCAGATCGTGCCCCGCTCGGATAATCCCAACGGGGCGCGGGTGAAGATGATGCGACCGCGACGAATCTATGTCAGTGCTGACCTCGAGCGGCTGCTCGCCGGCTATCTCACCGATATCGCCTGCCGGGCAGCCGAATCGGGCATCGCTGTGACGGATACGTCGCCGCTGCTGGTGAATGTGTCTCGACCACCGTTGTTGGCCGCATTGCGGGAGACTACGGTCCGGGAGAAAGTGGCCACGCTGCGTCGGCGCTGTATCGGGCCGCCGGGGTGGACGCCGCATTGGTTCCGCCACACCCATGCCACCGCCTTGTTGCTCGCCGGAACACCGGAATGGGTGGTCTCCCGGCGTCTTGGTCACGCTCATGTGCAGACCACTCTGGATCTCTACGGCTGGGTCCGCGATGACGAAGCCCTGCGAGCAGCCGCCAACTGGGCGTCCTACGCCAGCAGCTGGCGGATGGCCGAATGAGCGACGAGCATGACCACCTGCGGCTGCACAGTGCCGAACACCTCGATCCGATCTGGCGGCTCTGGGACGAGCTGCCGGCGCAGTGGCGCGGCCCCGTCCTCGGGCCAGGCATCCCCGACTGGGCCTCGATCACCGAGAACGATTGGCCGCATCTGGATCTGAGCGGGTTGCCCGACCCATTCGCGGCGGAACTGGCGTGGATGGCGCACTGGCAGACCAGCGACGGCACCCGCGTCTCGGTGTTGGCAATGGCCCAGCTGGCCAACATGATTCGACGGGCCGTCACCGGGGGCCGCGATATCCCGTCATCGATCCGGGCGATGGATTACGACGCCGCCGCGACGTTGCAGAGCTGGTTCTATCTCAGCAGGGGCAAGCGACTGCCCTCACCCCGAGGCCGGGGCCGGGTGCACGCACTGTTCGGCTTCGCTCGCCACGCCCTGATCGCCGCCAGCCACGACGGCCCATGGTGGCAGCTGAACTTCTGGCACCCGCGCTGCGATCCGCGGATCCCACTGACCGATCGTGAACCAGTCGCCAACTACGGCTGCTCACCCGGAGACATCCAACTGCCGTGGCTGCGGGCCGCGGTGAAGTGGCACCTGGGCACGATGCTCGAATCCGGGGCACTGCGCTGGACCAGCATCAGCCAGGAACGCATGCGCAGCTTCCGCCGGTTCGACAACTGGCTGACCGCTAGCTTCGACGACCCGACTGACATCCTGGGCGACCCGACGACCGCGGTCGAACAGGCGGCGGCGTTCGCGCGGTGGACCGCCGTGGCAGCCAACCGCGTCACCCGCCAATCCGACACACGCCACCTCGGCAGAACCGTGCCGCTCCGGGGAATCAACGACGACCTGCGAGCGGTGGCCGGCCTCCTGGACTTCATTGCCGCCAACCCCGCCGAGGCTCGCCGCATTCTCGGCATCGAGCCCTGGCACCGGGTCACCAGCGCTCACGCGGCCAGCTGGTTCGGCCGGGTCACCCGGATACCGCATCAACGCGGTTTCAACGACGCGAACTACATCGACGACCACGCACTCGCACAGATCACCGCCGCGCTGCCGCTGATCGGATTGCCTCGCACCGAGCAGATGACCATCACCCGCGGCGACGGAACCACCATCACCGCCAGCGGACTCGACGACCCGCAAGCAATGCGGATGATCCTGCTGCAGATCCTCACTGGACGACGAGCCAGCGAAATCCGCACCTGCGACTTCGACTGCCTTTCGGCTGCACCCACCACCACAGCCGCGGGCGAGGACCAAACACTGACCAGGTTCCGCTACGCACAAAGCAAGATCGACGTCGCACCCGACACCATCCTCGTTGACGACGAGGTCACCGAAGTCATTGCCGAACAGCACCGTTGGCTGCACACCCAGTACCCCGACAGCACCAGGCGGTATCTGTTCGCCCGGCGTCTGGGCAACCGCCGCGGCGACAAACCCTATCCATCGGGCACCTACAACTGGGTGCTGCGCAGCCTCAGCGACCTTGTTCAGATCACCGACGCCAAGGGCCAGGTCGTGCGGTTGAGCCACACCCACCGGTTTCGCCACACCCGGCTCACCCGGCTGGCCGAACTCGGTCTGCCGATTCACGTCCTGCAGCGCTATGCCGGGCACGCCACCCCCACCATGACGATGCACTACATCGCCGCCCGCGACGAACATGCCGAGCAGGCGTTCCTGGCCACCGCCAAGCTGCGATCCGACGGCACCCGCATCCAACTCTCCAGCGACGACCACGACAGTCTGCACCTGTTCCGCCGCGCCGACCGGTTCCTGCCCAACGGGTGGTGCATGCTGCCGCCGCTGCAATCCTGCGACAAAGGCAACGCCTGCCTGACCTGCTCGGTTTTCGTCACCGACCACACCCACCACGACGTGCTGCACCGCCAACTCCGCGAGACCACCACCCTGATCGACCGGGCCACAATAGAATTCGAGCAACGACACGGCCACTCCATGCCCGACGACAACGTCTGGCTTATCCGCCGCCGCGCCGAACACTCCGCGCTCACCCGACTCCTGGCCGCTTTGGACGACGCGCCCGACTCCTCTACTCCCGGCGAGAAAACCAGCTGCAATCGACCCAGCGCTAGACCGGTCCCGCTGACGCTCGATCTGACCGCCCGCCGCAGGAGAAGCACATGACCGACTCCCGACAACGCCGCATCACCGCCCTCACCGAAGCAGCGAAAGTCAAGTCGCAGAATAAAACCCGAGACGCCGAACAGGCTATCCGCCGACTCATCAAACGCGGCGACCCGATCACGTTCCAGGCCGTGCAACGCGAAGCAGGCGTCTCCCACGCCTTCCTCTACAACCATCCCGAACTGCGCACACGCATCGAGCACCTGCGCGGCACCCGCCGCAAAGCAACTGCCGACCAGCCCGTCGACACCGACAGCACGCTCGTCATCACGCTGACGCGCCAGATTGCCGAACTCAAGAAACAGCACCGCCAGCAACTGCAAGCACTCCGCGCCGCTCTCGAACGAGCACACGGAGAGAACCTCGACCTACGGCGCGAACTGGCTCGCCGCGGCATCCAGCCCTCACCTAACGTCGTATCGATCGCAACAACGTCCTGAACAGGCATAACACGGTCGTTCCGCGTTCGAACCTTCGATAACGCCTGGACCGATCAGCAGGATGTTGGTCGCCGATTCCAGATAACGGCAGGTGCCCAGTTCGTCGATGAGCTTGCGGTCGATCCCGGCGGCGGCGTCGACATCGAAGTCGGCCAGCGTTGCCGGGGTGGGTATGCAGGCGAATCGCAGCCGGCCGGCCAGTCGGCGAGCGGTGCTGGCTTCGACTTCGACGGCCAGCAGCCTTTCGAGCGCCACGGTCAGCGACAGTCCCTCGGCGCTGGCTTGGTCGAGCACCGCGGGCAGGGCTTCGGCGCAGGCGTGCAGGTTGAGCGCGGCCAGATGGGAGCGCAGTTGTTGGTATCTGCTGGCCGATGTCGACGGTGTCTCATCGGTGGTCGTGGTGGTCTTCTTCGTGCGCGGGGTCGGGGTCACTGAATGGTCCTTTTCTGGGCGGCCCGCTCGTAGGCGGACAGGTCGATGACGGTGGAATCGGCTGACGGCGTTGATGTCTCAGATCCCGCAGGATCACCTGCCGTGAGGCGGAGGAGTTGTGTGGCAGCAGCTTTGGCGGCCGGTCCGGGTGGGATGCGTTCCTTGCGGCGGTGCGGACGCCCGGTGCCGGCGGTGGCCATCGCCGCGGCATCGAGGGCGATGACGTGACCGCTGTCGCGCACCACCCATCACCCCGAGCCCATCGGCGGCCATCCGGTGCCGCGCGATCACGATCCCGCCGGTGGTGGCGATGTCGCAGAACTGCCCGCCCACTGGATGACTGACCACCACCTGGGCGGCGGCCAGTTCCGGGGGCACCGAGTAGCGGTTACCGCGATAGGAGACCAGCGCTTGGCGCGACGCGGTGCCGGTCTCGGCCACGATGACCGGATAGGCCAGCGCGGGCACCGGGCTCAGCGGTTCGGTCGTGGCAACCACCGCGACCGTGGAGCGCCCGTCGGAGGTGGCCCGCAACCGGGTGTCACCACGCACCCGGGCGAAGCGATCCAAGCTCACCTGGGCCTGCTCGACGGTCACGTCGTCGGCCAGGGTGCGCCACCAGCGTTGGGCGGCGGTGTGGTTGATCTTCTCCACCACGCCTTGCGGTTGCCGCGCCGCGGCGGGCAGATCGCCACCGATACCCCGTAGTGCTTGGCCACCCCGGCGAACGACGCGGTCACCCGGCCTGAGCCGGGATCGCAGACCGTGGCCATCCGGTCGAACCGCCACACTCGCGTCACGCCGCCGAGTCCGCGGGTCACCCGGTCCAGGCAGGCGACCAGATGCGGTTGATCCTCCGACGATGCCAGCGCGCCGCGCCACTTGCCCGAATGCGCCAGCGAGCCGACCAACAGATGAGCAGTCTTGCCCCATCCCCAGGAATCGGGTGGATCGGGCAATTCCAGCCAGTCCCATTGGGTTTCATCACCCGGGGCATGCGCAATGACCGCGTTCGGGCGCTGTGTAGCCGTGCGGCACGCTGCGCACACCGGACGCAGTTTGCGGTCGCGGAGGTGGCGGGTCAGGCTCTGATACGACAGCCCGAACCCCAGGTCCTCCAACTCGTCGTAGAGGGTGCGGGCCCACAGGTGCGGGTCCTCGCTCAGCCTCGCGACCACGTAGTCGACGAACGGCTCAAACGGGTCCGGCCCGGTACGGATCCGCACCCCAGGGGTGCCGTCACCGGCCAGGTACTTGCGGACCGTCTTGCGATCGAACTTGGTGTGGCGGGCGATCGCCGAGATCGACCAACCACGTTTGCGTAGAGCATGTACTTCCACATCGTCCTCCCATGTGAGCATGAGAAAGCGGGCCTCCTTCGGTGAAGCAACTGGCGTCAGACACCAGCAGCTTCGAAGGAGGCTCGCCCTTCTCGGCGGAGCCACACGGGTGGGGAATTTCGATGAGCATCAGTGGGGAATTTCAGCGAGCGCCGTCAATTCCGGCTTAAGTCGGTGCCAACATCACGGCCTACATTGCCCTCGCGTTGGCGATCGCATAGCCGCTTCAGGGTCCGGACCAGCTGGCTTCGAAGTGGATGTCCACCGCCACGCACCCGAAGCCATCCGAACATGGGCCGACGATTACCGAAACCTTCTGGGCGTCACGGAAAAACCTTCTGGGCATCACGAAAAAATAATCGGCGAGTGACCCGAGATGCCGGTTTCATTTTCTTCCACTAACCAGTGAGCCACGTCAACGAGCTCGATGTGGGTTTCTCACATAAAGCACATCGAACTTCACTATGGAGAAGCGTGTGGCGATCGTGCGCCTCGGCGTCCGTGGTCGTATACCGCGTTCACCGGGCAGTATCGTTTACTCGTCGAACCCTTCATCTGGGATGGCAAACACCGTCCGTGCGTTTTCGTTGAGATTGGCAAATCCATCGATGATCACCCGCTTCACGCGCATCTCGTCGTCAGCGATGCGAATCAGCCACGTGCGAAAGGCCGACCCGGTGAATTCTTCGCTGACCAACGCGGGCGCTTTCCAGCGACGAAAATAGAACTCAAGACGGGTCGTCAGCTCCACTACACCCTCATTCACCGGGACGTAGGAAAGTACGTGGCGCAGCTCGAGGCGTTCGTCGAAGATCCCGTCGCGTTGGTTGAGGTACACCTGTAGACCATCGCGGCCTTTCCACTGGTGACCACCACGAAAACCGATCTGAAAGTCGTCGGTGAGGACCGCGGCGAACATCGGTTCGGATTTCCTTCGCTTCTCCAATCGAAGGAATAAGTCGATGGTCGCAATGAAGCCAGGCAGGTCCGGGGTGCCGCCCGGCACCTTCCCGTCGGCCTTCGTTTCTCCGGATGTCATCAGCCGAGATTGCGGGCTAGCTCGGCGGCGGCGTCTTTTAGGGCACTGCAAGCTTTGCGAACATCGGAGGGCCGGAATCGATAACTCGGCGCTGACGCGTTTAGTGCCAGCCTTATCCCGGAACCACCTTGGGGTACCGCCACGGCAACAGACGCGACGCCTTCCTCACTTTCCTGCCTGCTGATCGCGAACCCGCTTTTCCTGACCTCTGCCAATTGAGCGCGCAGTTCGGTGAGAGTGCGCACGGAATGCTCAGTGAGTGGCTCCAAATGTGGGTCGGGGTACAACTGGTCCAGCTCGTCGTCGGATAGGCCGGCGAGTAGAACTTTGCCGGTCGACGTGCAGTGTGCAGGACGCGTGCTACCCAAACGCGAGATCACCCGGACGGCAGAAGGGCTTTCGAGTGCCGCGATGAAGCGAACCAGTCTGCCGTCCAACGTTCCTACGTGCACGGTTTCCTGCAGCGTGTCGACAAGCTGGCGCAGAATCGGGGCGGCCGTGCGTGGTATGTCCATCCTGGAGTGGACAGCGAACGCCACGTTTGTCAGGGACGGTCCGGGCTGGTACGCCTTGCTGGCCGGATCTTGGCGGACGAACCCGCGGTACTGAAGCATCGATAACAGGCGATGCGCGGTCGACGAAGCGACGCGCAGGTACTCACTGGCGTCAGTGAGCCGGATCTCAGAGCGCTCTCCTAGGAGGAGGAGTAGGCGAAGAGCGTTGTCGACAGACTCGATCGGATATTGCGGGGGCTTCCCTGTGCTTTCACGCTCCATGCCCGCGAGTGAGGGTTTCTGCATGACAGAGAGCGTACCGCGGTCAGGTTCGAATGCAGGTCGAAGAATCGCGACGAGTCCGGTGCCGGGGGGCGAAAAGTCGCCTTCCTGCGCACAAGCCTGGCCGCGTTTGTCTGCCATGGCTGCGGCGGGTAGTTGGGGGCCGCCGACTTGCCTCTTGGCGCGCGCGGCGGTGCCTTCGTCGACGAGCAGTTCGCCTGTGGCAGCACAGGATCGCCGCGTTAGTACGTTTCGGCTCATACCTGTGGTAGCCGGTCGATCGGACGCTTGTCCCCCGCCCCCTGTGGTACCGGGTCGCGGTCCTCTTCGTTACGCGGCCTAGCGCTCACTCGCTGCAAATGCCTTCATCACAGGGATGCTGCCTCCGGCGGGAGCCCCGCATCGTGGACGTTTCCTCAAGGGCATCCGAGAGGGCTGCGCGGGAGTCTCGACTAGTCAACGCCCTCGTTTGACTCCACCGGTAAGGAGACGGCATAATCTCTGCTAGACAGAGTCGCGTTCTACATAACAGTGAAGGTGTATTGGTCGTGGATCGAGTCCAGTCGCTGAATCATGGAGTTGAAGATGCAGGATAACGGTGAGGTGTTAGCGGCTGTACGCACTGGCATGATCCCGGCGCACGTGTATAACGACAAGCAAATTTTCTCGCTCGAGAAGGAGCGCCTGTTCAGTCGGGCGTGGTTGTTCGTGGCGCACGAATCGGAGATTCCGCAGCCGGGGGACTACGTGGCCAGACAAGTGTTGCAGGATTCGTTCATCGTCGCTCGTGATTCTGCCGGCGAGATCCGGGTGATGTTCAATATGTGCCTCCATCGCGGTATGCAGGTTTGCCGGGCGGAAATGGGGAACGCGTCGAACTTCAGATGCCCATACCACGGGTGGTCTTACCGCAATGACGGTCGCATTATTGGCCTGCCGTTTCACCAAGAGGCTTACGGAGGAGACGCCGGATTTAATAAGACGGGGCAGACCCTGTTGCCCGCGCCCAGTGTGGCCAGCTACAACGGGTTGATCTTTCTGTCGATGGATCCTGACGCAGAATCGCTTGAAGAGTATCTGGGTGATTTCAGGTTCTATCTCGATTTCTACACCAGGCAAGGCCCCAACGGTCTTGAGGTGCGAGGTCCGCAGCGTTGGCGGGTAAAAGCGAACTGGAAGATCGCAGCTGAAAATTTCGCCGGGGACATGTACCACACACCTCAGACGCACACGTCGGTGGTCGAGATCGGCTTGTTCCGAGAGCCGAAGGCTAACAAGCGCAAAGAAGGCGCCACGTATTGGGCGGGTAGAGGTGGGGGCACCACATACAAGCTGCCCGAGGGGAGTTTCGAGGACCGGATGAGCTATGTGGGCTACCCGGCGGAGATGATCAGTCGAGCCAAGGCCACGTGGACCGAGCAGCAGCAACAAGTCGTCGGCACCGACGGGTTCATGATCTCGGCCGCGACGTGTTTTCCCAACATCAGTTTCGTGCACAACTGGCCGAAAGTGGAGGACGGGGAGCACGTCTTGCCGTTCATTTCAATCCGGGTGTGGCAACCAATCAGCGAGAATGAAACTGAGGTGCTGTCGTGGTTTGCGGTGGATTCTGATGCCCCGGCAGATTTTAAGGCGAACTCGTATAAGGCTTATTTGATGTGTTTCGGCTCGACGGGAATGTTCGAGCAAGACGATGTCGAGAACTGGGTGTCGCTGACCAACACGGCGGGGGGTTCCATGGCCCGCCGACTGCGGCTGAACAGCCGGATGGGGCTGCTCGCAGACGATGTACGGGTGGTCGACACCCTTAGCAGCGCTCAATTCCACGGGCCGGGATACGCTCAGCTCGGTTACAACGAGAACAATCAACGGCAATTGTTGAGGCTCTGGGCCGACTACCTGGACATGCCGCCGCTGCGCGTCGACCCGGCTACGGTGCTCAGCGACAATCCGCATGGAATTGAACCAATGGTCCAGACCAACGGCGGGGCCGTCGCCGATATCGACTCGGGGTCCGCTCCGACGTCGGAGATGCTATGAGCGTTCACGATCATCAGCGCATTGGTCAATCCGCGGCGCCATCGGTGCTCGGGGCGCACGCGCCGCGCGCCCAACGCGTCGGCGACCCGTTGCCGTTCGACGACCCTCGTCACCTCGAGGCGCATAGCTTCCTCGTCAACGAGGCGTACCTTCTCGATGCTCAAGACTACGACCGGTGGCTGGGTCTGCTTACCGAGGACATCCACTATTACATGCCGGTGCGGATCACCACCGCCGCGGGAGCCGGATTTGATAGCTCACCGGGAATGGCGCATTTCGACGAGAACAAATACTCACTTAGGCGCCGGGTTGCCCGTTTCGCCACCGAGCATGCCTGGACTGAGGATCCGCCGTCGCGTCTGCGTCACTTCATCACCAATGTGCGCACATTCCTCAGCGACGATGCCGACCACCTCGTGGTCGACAGCGCTGAGTTGCTGTTCCGCAGCCGTGGCGACGTCAACGAGTCCACGCTCCTCTCATGCGGTCGTGAAGATCTTCTACGTCGCGATGGCAACGCGCTCAAACTCGCACGCCGCACAATCTGCGTCGATGAATCAGTGCTTCGAATGCAAAATCTGGCGGTCTTCCTATGAGCTCGAACGGATCCCGCGAGGGCGCGCAGTCGCCCCCACAACCGGCGTGCGAGGAACTGTCGTCGCTGCTGGCTGGGGCGACCGGTGATGCACTGAACATTGCCAACGAGTTCGCAGAGGTCGTCGTGCGCCGTGTGACCACTCGCAATGGAGCTCGGCTGTTGATTCAGGCGCCGAAATCGGCGCAGTGGGTCTCGCTGGATGCTTTGGAGGTCGAGGCGCTGACCTGGCAGAATCCGGCCACCTTGGCGGCCATGGTGGGGAACGCAGGTGCTCCGTTGATTCTGGGCGACGAGGTATGACTGGCTGGCTGTCGGGTAAACGCGCGTTAATCGTGGGAGCAGGTTCGGGTATCGGTCGGGCCACGGTCGACGCGTTCCTGAACGAGGATGCCCGGGTGGCCGTGCTCGAGTACGACAGCGGTAAGTGCGCCGCGCTGCGCCAGCAGCTGCCCGACGTTCCGGTGATCGAGGGCGATGGGACCACTCGCACCGCCAACGACGAAGCAGTGCAGGTCGCTGTCGACGCCTTCGGCGGACTCGACACATTGGTGAACTGCGTGGGGATTTTCGATTTCTACCGCCGTATTCAGGACATCCCCGCCGAGCTGATCGACCAGGCGTTCGACGAAATGTTTCGCATCAACGTCCTGAGTCATATCCACTCAGTCAAGGCAGCAGTGCCGGCGCTGATGGGCCAGGACGGCGCCTCGATCGTGCTCACCGAGTCCGCGTCATCGTTCTATCCAGGACGCGGCGGCCTGCTGTATGTGGCGTCGAAGTTCGCGGTGCGCGGCGTAGTCACTGCACTGGCTCACGAACTCGCGCCGAGGATCCGTGTGAACGGTGTCGCCCCCGGGGGGACGTTGAACACCGACCTGCGCGGACTCGACAGCCTCGACCTCGGCGCCCGCCGTTTGGATGCTGCACCAGATCGGGCCCGCGAATTGGCTGCCCGCACACCGCTGGGCGTGGCCCTATCGGGTCAAGACCACGCCTGGAGTTACGTCTTCCTCGCTTCTCACCGCTCCCGCGGGCTCACCGGCGAAACGATCCATCCCGACGGCGGTTTCAGCCTCGGACCCCCACACCAGCGGAATTGAACCCGACGAACACAGGGAAGGAAAGCAGATGGGCGGAGTTATAAAGGCTAAGCGCGAGGTATGTCAGGGCTACGCGAACTGTGTCGTTGCAGCCGAGGATTACTTCGACATCGACGATCGGGGACTCGTGGAGGTCCGCAAGACGGAGGTTCCTTCCGCGGACAGGACCCGGGTCGAGGAGGCTGCGCGCAGCTGTCCGGTGGCCGCGCTGGAAGTCCTAGACGAATGACGTCGCGGGTCGTCATCGTCGGCAGTTCTGTCGGCGGGGTCCGCACGGCCCAGGCGCTGCGCTCGCAAGGCTACGATGGCGACGTCGTCCTGGTGGGCGAGGAAACTGCACTGCCCTACGACAAGCCGCCATTATCCAAGGCATTGCTTGCGGGTACGAGTGACATCGCCGCTGTGACGTTACTCAGTAGAGACGCTGCCGCCGCCGACCGCATCGAGCTTCTCCTCGGCCGCCGGGCGATCGGAGTGGATGTCGCAGCGTGTCAGGTCGAGTTCGCCGATGATGAGCCCCTGCGTTATGACCACCTGGTGGTGGCCACCGGAGCCAGCGCGCGACCATCCCCGTGGGGACAGGGATCGGGCATTCATGTGCTCCGCACTCTGGAGGACTGTCTGCGGCTACGAGACGACCTTGTCGCCGGTGTCCGCCTCGTGGTGATCGGGGGAGGATTCATCGGGGCCGAAGTTGCGTCAACCGCCCGGTCAATGGGGGGGCAGGTGACCGTTGTCGACCCGGTGCCCGTGCCGATGAGCAGGGTGCTGACCGAAGAGATCGGCGAGTGGTTCATCGATTTGCACCGCAACCACGGAGTGCACACGTGCTTCGGTATCGGTGTCGAGAATGTTGAGGGGGAGCGCGGCAACCTTAAGATCGGCCTCACGGACGGGACCGTTCTGGAAGCCGACACGGTGGTGGTGGGCATCGGCGCCGTTCCGAATGACGGCTGGCTGATGCCGTCGGGACTGGTAGTCGATGACGGCCTGGTCTGCGACGAGTTCTGTCGTGCAGTTACGTCAGAAAACATCTACGCAGTCGGCGACGTGTCGCGTTGGTTTCATCGCGCCCGCGGCGTGACGATGCGGATCGAACACTGGACAAACGCGGTCGACCAGGCCTCTTGCGTCGCGCATAATATTTTGTATCCCGATGAATTGCGCTGCTACGAGCCCGTCGAGTACGTCTGGAGCGACCAGTACGACTGGAAGATTCAGGTCTGTGGCCAGACAACTCACCTAGGAGAGCCACTCGTCGTCGGAGATCGACTGTCCGACAATCGATTCACAGTCCTCTACCCGGATGGCGAGCAACGTCTTGGTGGCGCGGCGGTGGTGAACTGGCCTCGAGCACTGATCGAGTGCAGGCGTGCGCTGCAGGCCGGTAGCGATCTCGAAAGTGTGCGGGGAAGGCTCGAAGTGTTGACGAACCCACCCGATACCGCCGCAACGCGATCGCCATAGTCGGGCCACAAGTGGTTGCGCGCCGCATTGCAAGTGGGACTGGTTTCCCACCGAACATGCTCGCTGCGGCTTCGCCGCGTTCTTAGCTCGGAATGTCGCGGCTTTCTACCGCGCGAGGTCCTCGGTGCCCGCGGCGCGGTATTCAGGTTTCGGCCACCGCCCCGGCTCGGTGGACAGGCCGATACCGCGCCTTGGGCGCCGGCATCACGGATGAGTTGCCGCGACCGCATCGCTCCCCTAGACGGAACTCGGCTCGAAACGGAGTGGCCGATCATCGAGGTTCGGGGCTGCGCCGCTGGCGACCGACCCACATCGGTGACCTCTGGGACCTCATCGACAACACAACCTGTCGCAGCCGACACGGCGCCATGAGTCATGAAGAAGACCTCGGAGGTTGTTGAGCGTTCCTAGCTCACTTGGAGGTCTTCTTGTTCTCACCTCGCCACGCCGTCACCAACGGCGATGGTCAGTACGGTGAGGTTAGTACGGCGGCACTTCCTGGTGTTGACGCAATCGGCCGGTCCCGATAATCTCTAAGTAACAGAGTAGTGTTCTGCAAAACAGAGAAGGTAGTCTCATGTCGACCGCTGAGATTTCAGGGCTTCACGAATTCGACGCCGAGCTCGAGGCTGCCAACTTACGTGGACAATGGATCTACGACGAAATGCTGGAGAGCGTCGTCGGCGGGCCCAAGCCTGCGGGTGTTCCCTTTCTGTGGCGATGGCAGGACGTTCACGCGAAGCTTCTGAAGTCGTGCGACGTGATGCCTGAAAGTTTGACGGCGCGACGCAATCTCTCGTTTATCAACCCGGATGCCCGAGGAACCACGCACACCATCAACATGGGTATGCAGATGCTCAAGCCCGGCGAGATTGCCTATGCGCACCGCCACACCATGGCGGCGCTCCGGTTCGCTATTCAAGGCGGCCCCGGCCTGGTGACTGTGGTGGATGGCGAGCCATGTCAAATGGACACCTACGACCTGGTTCTGACCCCTCGCTGGACGTGGCATGACCATGAGAACGCCACCTCGGAGAACGTCGTTTGGCTCGACGTGCTGGATATCGGCCTAGTGCTCGGGCTGAATGTGCCCTTCTATGAGCCCTATGGCGAGAAGCGCCAACCTCAACGCGAGGACCCGGGAGAGCATCTCGCTGACCGCGGTGGGATGCTGCGCCCGGCGTGGGAGCAGGTCAAGGCGGCGAACTTCCCGTACCGCTATCCTTGGCGTGACGTCGAGCGGCAGCTCCAGCGGATGGCGGGCCTTGCGGGCAGTCCCTACGACGGCGTAGTCCTGCGTTATGCGAACCCCGTTACCGGCGGATCGACTATGCCAACGCTGGATTGCTGGGTGCAGTTGCTGCGGCCGGGCCAGCAGACCGAGGCCCATCGCCACACGTCGAGTGCCGTGTATTTCGTCGTGCGCGGTGAGGGAACTACGGTCGTCGACGGGGTCGAACTCGACTGGGGGCCCCACGACAGCTTCGTGGTGCCCAACTGGAGCACCCATCACTTCGTCAACCGGTCGGCGCAAAATGCGTTGCTGTTCTCGGTCAACGACATCCCCACATTGAAGGCTCTCGATCTCTACTACGAAGAGCCCGAGCTGTCTTTGGGGACGCAGCCATTTCCGCCGGTCCCCGCTAACCTCCGAGCCCGCTGACGTTTCACGAGAGAGGCAGTGCACGTGCGTGACACGAAGTTGACCGTTGATGACATCACCGGGGTCGTCGGCATTATCCCTACGCCCTCCATCCCGACGGCCGACCAACCGGGCACCGCGTTCTCCGTAGACCTCGATGAGGCGGCGACGCTCGCCGACGCGATGGTCCGTGGCGGAGTGGATGTGCTCATGACCACGGGCACCTTCGGCGAGTGCGCCTCGCTGACGTGGGACGAGTTGCAGAGCTTTGTCGCCACCGTGGTCGACGCCGTCGCGGGACGTATCCCGGTTTTCGCCGGAGCGACGACGCTCAATACCCGCGATACGATCACGAGGGGTCGCCGGCTCGGCGAGCTCGGCGCCGATGGCCTGTTCGTGGGTCGTCCGATGTGGCTGCCCCTGGATGACGCCGGCATCGTGCGCTTCTACCGGGATGTGGCCGAGGCAGTGCCGAACTTGGCATTGGTGGTCTACGACAACCCCGGCGCCTTCAAGGGAAAGATCGGGACGCCCGCCTACGAGGCACTCAGCCAGATACCCCAGGTCGTCGCTGCCAAGCATCTCGGGCTGCTCAGTGGCTCCGCCTTCCTTTCCGACCTCCGCGCGGTAAGCGGTCGCGTGCGGCTACTGCCGCTTGAGACTGACTGGTACTACTTTGCGCGGCTCTTCCCAGAAGAGGTCACCGCCTGCTGGTCGGGCAATGTGGCCTGCGGCCCTGCGCCAGTAACGCACTTGCGCGACCTAATCAGAGCCCGCCGCTGGGACGACTGCCAAGCGCTCACCGACGAACTCGAGGGGGCTCTTGAGACGCTGTACCCGGGCGGCAACTTCGCCGAATTCCTCAAGTACAGCATCCAGATCGACAACGCCCAATTTCAGGCGGCCGGTTTCATGCGTACCGGGCCGACCCGACCGCCGTACACCGAAGTGCCGGAGGCTTATTTGACTGGAGCGCGACAGGCCGGCAAGAACTGGGCCGAACTGCAGCGGCGCTATGCGCGTCTAGCCCCCGTCTCGATCCCCTGAATCGCCCGAGGATCAGCACGCAGATGTTGGTGAAAGCGTTGGGTTATGTGGGTGTGGAGTCTCCGGATGCGAAGGAGTGGTTGGCGTTCGGTCCGGAGGTTTTGGGGATGGAGGCGGTTGAGGCGTCCAGTGGGTCGGTCCTGTTGCGGATCGACGACGCGGATCACCGGATCGCCGTTCATCACGGGGACCGCAACCGGATGCTGTATGCGGGGTGGGATGTGGGCAGCGAGGATGCGCTTGAGGCTGCCGGGGAGTTGCTGCACAAGCGGGGCATTGGGTTTGAGGTGGGAACCGAGGAGGACTGCGCGGCCCGCGGAGTGTTGGGCTTTGTGACGCTTTCGGATCCTTCGGGGTTGCGTTATGAGTTGTTCTACGGTCAGAAGGTGGTGCCGGGTTCCTTCCGGCCCGGCCGCGCGATGTCGGGGTTTGTCACCGGTGCGCAGGGGTTGGGTCATGTGGTGCTGGCGACGCCGGACCTCGCGCAGGCCGATCGGTTCTTGCGGGGGGTGTTGGGGTTCAAGAAGAGCGATGAGATTTACACCTTCATCGATCTGTGGTTTTACCACTGCAACCCGCGCCATCACAGCATCGCGTTGACCCCGATGCCGGGTGTGCGGGGACTGCACCACGTGATGGTGGAGGTGCAAAGTTTTGATGACGTGGGCATGGCCTATGACCTGTGCATGTCGCGCAACATTCCGCTGAGCATGACTTTGGGGCGCCATGTCAACGATCGGATGGTGTCGTTCTACGTACGCACACCGAGCGGGTTTGACCTCGAGTACGGCTGGGATGGGGCCACCGTCGACGACGACACCTGGACAGTCGCTCAGTACGACCGCCCCAGTGTCTGGGGCCACCAAATGGTCGCCCAAACACCACCAGGCGCACTCGAAGCCGCAAGAACATGAACGCCTCGACGGACCAAACGACCAACGATCATACGGAGATGAAATGGCAATCCAGTTCCTGACCGACGAATGGGCGACTGCGGTGACCGACGCGGCCAATGCCGACGAGAAGTTCCGCACGGCAGCGAAGGGACACGACGTGGTGCTCAGCGTCTCCGTGTCGCAGAGCCCGGCCAACGATGACTACTACATGCATTTCTCTGACGGGTCACTCATCGTCGGTATCGGGTCGCCACCGCGCACGCCCGACGTTGAGGCCGAGCTCAGCTACGAAACGAACGTCGAGCTGTCTCGGGGTGCGCTCAACGGCCAGACTGCGGCCATGACCGGGCAGATGAAAGCCGTCGGCAACATGATGAAGATGATGTCGATCGGAAAAGCCCAGGATCGGCTCGCAGAACTCGAGAGCGGCTTAGACATCGACTACTAGCACGGATCGCGGCGCCTAAGTTGACTTCGCCCGAGAGACGGGATTCCACGAACGGGTATGCATCGGCACCGACCATCGACTCAAGTCCCACCCTGGGCGGTCGCGCGCGACCATACCGCCAATAAAAGCCATTCCGAAGATCATCAAACCAGATTGGACACGGCTCATGACAACACGTAGCAGCGAACTCGTTCCCAGCGACATGAAGGGGCTGTGGGGATTCGTGCCAGCCTGCTCGACGCCGGACGCCGCCGATGTCAACGCGGTCGACACGATCGACACCGATGCGCTCGCGTCTCTGGTGGATCGACTGGTGCGTGATGGTGTCGACGGCATCGTCACGACCGGCAGCGCCGGCGAGTCGCACACCCTTTCCGACGACGAATACCGCACGCTCATCACGACGGTCGTGGAGACGGTAAACGCCCGGGTTCCGGTGTTCGTTGGTGCCAGCACGCTCAACACGCGCGACTCGATCCGACGCGCCCGCGTCATCGCCGACCTCGGGGCGGACGGCATCATGAGCGGACCGCCGATGTACTTGCCGCAGACCGCCGAGAACGCGGTCCAGTACTACAAAGACCTCGCCGAGGCCGTTCCGGAGCTGGCGATCATGATCTACCAGAACCCGCACGCGTTCCGCATCACATTGCCGCCCGGTGCATTCAGGGAGCTGGCCCAGATTCGCAATATCGTTGCGCTCAAGCAGACCTCGATGGACATCTTCAATGTGATCGGCGCCATCAAAGCGGTCAAGGACAAGATGTCGGTCCTCGTCTTGGACCAATTGATGTACCCCGCAATGATGTTCGGTGCTGCCGGAGCGTGGAGCATCGACGTATGCATGGGCCCCTGGCCCGCGCTTTCGCTGCGCGATGCATGCCAGCGTGGCGACTGGACAGAGGCCGCGACCATCGCCGACCAGATGCAGGCGCCATTTCGAACGCTGGGCCTGACTATGGAGGAATTCCAAGCCATGCAGTCCGCCTGGTGGAAGATCGCAATCGACACTGCGGGCTATGGGCGTGCTGGGGCTGCTCGGCCGCCCTTCGTTCACATACCGCAGACCGTCGTCGACTCCGCGCACCGCTACGGTGAACGCTGGGCAGGACTTGCGGAGCGCTACCACCGGTCAAGGCAAGCCGCTGGGCTGCCGCCTGCCGCGGCGAACGGCACACCCGCCTCGTCGTCGACGCCGGGAAAGAACCTTAAGGGCGACCTGCTGACCACTCCCGCCACCTATGCGTCTAGGTCTGTAGCCAACGTCGCCAGCCCACTCAGCAGCGACTGAACTTCGGGGAGGACTGCCAAGCGCCGAGCAATGCGACGGCGGCGAGGTTGAACAAAGCCGCCTGCTCGCGACCACCGATCTGGTGGTCTTCTCCGAGAGCCCGTTGCGCGATGATGGGTCAGCCAGTCAGGATTGCGATCGAGAGCAGCGTCAGGATAGGAAGTCGCAGCCGAGCCAACGCGTCGCCGAGCATTCAGATAGTCTGCGCCACAAGCGTTTTCGCTGCCGTGGCCACGGCGAGCATGTCACAAGTCACAAGCGCCACGGGCGGTCTGCCAGGGACCATGCCGGCGATCACTTGGAGATGTCCGAACCGATAGGCGCGGCAATCGTCATCGCCTGCCGACCCGGGCGATCGAGGGAGTGGAGTCGGCTAACGCCCGCCACCGGGGTGTTCGTCGGACAATAGCGGCAACGACCGCCGCGCGTGCTCTTGTTCCCGCGCCCCGCGGCCGAATGTTCTTAGCAGGGCACCGACAGCACGACGACATCGCCACAGACCTCGGCCATTGCGGGGCTGGCGGCCCCGGCGCAAAGGCAAGTCGGTCAAAGAGATCAACACGTCCAGTCGCGATCTTGCTTGCACTGCCGCAGCCTGCCGAACGCGTCGTAAATGCCTGATTCGTCAGGACTTAGCGTGATCTCGTCTACATAAGGTGACGCGCCAGGCGCCCGGGCATCGCGCATCCGATGGAGGCGCCACATGAGCTCGCGTCCAGATCGGTTGTGCAGCATCATCATTAGTTCCGCCCCGTTTTGGCCGTGGTTCATTCGGAGATGTTGTCTTGACGGGCCGGTGTGACGTATCTAGCATTCTCTACAGCGGAGGACGCATCTGTTCAGCAGAATGGAGAGTGAGTGTTGGCGGATTGGTCGAGGAGTTCGGTGTGATGAACGCGGTCGGGGTCGATCGGGATACCCGTGAGGCTGTCGAGGCGTTCATGTTCCGGGAGGCGGAGCTACTCGATGGGGGGCAGTTCCGGGAATGGTTGGGTCTGCTCGACCCCGACATCCGGTATGTGGTTCCGGTGCGCACCACCCGTGAGGATTCCGCGGGTTGGGTGGGCGCGATCGCGCACTGGAACGACGACTACACGGGTTTGGAGATGCGGGTTCTTCGCGGCGAGACGGACTTCTCGTGGGCCGAGTCACCTCGGTCGCGGACCCGGCACTTCGTGTCCAACATCCGCACGACTGCCGGACCAGGGACTGATGAGTTGACCGTGCGCTCGAATCTCTTGTTCTTCCGCAGCCGCGGAGATAGCGGCCGCTGGGAGTTGCTGTCGGCCGAACGGGTCGACGTGTTGCGCCGGACCGACGATTCGCTGCGGCTGACTCGGCGCGAGGTGTTGCTCGACCACTCGACGTTGCCTATCGACAACCTGTCGGTAGTCCTGTAGGGCCAGCTCCGTTCACCACCTCCGCGTGGATATCGCCGATTCCAGAAAGGGCCCAACCATATGACCACCGAAACAACCGAGACGGACTTGATCGAGATGTTGGTGAAGGCGTGACTGGCGTTATGGGTGACCTGGATGTGTCGGTCCAAGAATGCGACGTCTTGGTAGTGGGTGGGGGAATTGGCGGAGTGCGGGCAGCACTACGGGCCGCGGAGTTGGGGTCGTCGGTGATTCTGGTGGAGAAAGCGGTGGTGTCTCGGGCAGGGCCGATGACGTATGTCCACAGCCAATACGCCCCTGATCACCGGGTGCAGGGTGAGGAGATGACGGAGTGGGCGCGCGAGTTCGTGGTGGGCAGCAATTATTTGGCCGATCAGGATTGGGTGCAGCAGTACATAGCCGAGGCCTATGACAGGGTTAACGAGCAGATCGAGTGGGGTGTGCCCTATTCCACTCATGAGGATGGGTCGCTGAAGTATGTGACGGTCCGCGGCCACAACCTTGGCACGACACTGGGTGTGGATGGTCGCGTGTGTATGGAGATCCTCAAGGAGAGGATGAAAGCGGCGGGGGTGCGACTGTTCGAGCGGGTCGATGTGATCGATCTGCTGACCACCGACGGGTGTCGGCCCACCGCTGGTGCGGTGTGTGGTGCGGTGGGGGTAAATGTTGTCACTGGCCAGTGTCATGTCTTTACGGCGGGCAGCGTCATCCTCAACACCGGCCCTTGGTACCCCAAGCTGCATTACGCGTTCGCCGACCATTGCAGCGGGGAAGGTCATGTGGCGGCCTGGCGAGTGGGTGCTGAGTTCGCCGGCATGGAATTCGGCCAGTTCGCTGCCTGGAGTTACTTCAATCGGTCATTCTTCACACCGGGTCAAGCCAAGATTCAGGGGATCGGTGGCAAGTTCTGCAACGCGGCGGGCGAGTACTTCATGGACCGCTATGACCCGATCTGGGGCGATAAGGGCGGGTTGTTCACCATCGCGCGCGCGATCATGACCGAGATGGTCGAGGGCCGAGGGCCGTGCTATCTCGACTTGCGTCACGTACCACAGGCGGATCTAGAGGTGCTGTATGAAGTGTCTCCGACGGTGCGGCGCGCCTTTACCGAGTTTGAGGTCGATCCCTCCACTGACCTGCTGGAGGTGACCCCGTTCATCGTGCTCGGCACGAGCAGCACCAGCGGTCCCACGATCGACCTGGACGGAGCCACCACAGTGCCCGGCCTGTACGCGGCCGGGTATGGCACGGCGTGTCCGCATTTGATGTCGGGAATTTCTGGCAGCGGGATCTCGAGCTTCTCGGCTGTTGCGGGGTACCGGGCGGGCACTGCGGCGGCGGCGCGCGGCGGTCACGCGGTAGCGCGCAGTGTGTGGGAGAACCAGGCACAGGAGAGCTTCGCGGAGTATTTCGCGCCGATGCGTCGGCTGCGGCAGGTCCGGCCGGTGGATGTGTGGAAAGCCATCGGCGAGGCGACGGCCAATCCGGCATTCGCATTGTTTAAGTCGGAGGCACGGATCGATTCAGCGCTCGCTGAGCTGTACCGGATCCGGGATCGGGTACTGCGTTACGTTTTCGCGCCGGACTATCAAGAACTTAAGAAGGCGCATGAGGTGCGCGCATACCTGACGTTGGCGATCATCACCTGTGAGGCGATGAAGCGGCGCACCGAAAGTCGCGGGGAGCTGTTTCGTATCGACTACCCCTACGCGGACAACGATGAGTGGCTGAAGTGGCTGCTCGTCCGCCGGGGCAGCGGCGGTGAATTCGATCTGCAGTTCAGCGAACGCGACCTGCCGATCCAGTCGTGGCCGGTGCAGGCCCCGCCCGGCCGCCATGCAAGTCCATATACCGTGCCGCAAGGCTACCGTGAGGAGGCGGCGGTTCAGTGATCGAAAGCATCGACGAAACAACGTGCGACGGGTGCAACGTCTGCATCGACAGCTGCCCAACCGGGGTGATCCGGCTGGTGGAGGGCGACGAACCGTGGGCCACGACCAAGTGGCGAGCCAAGATCATCTACCCCAACGACTGTCATTCCTGTCGGTTGTGCGCAATCGATTGCCACGTGGACGCGATCGTTGTCAGCCACGCACTGGTGATCCCCGACCCCTTCCTCCCGGGCGTAGAGCCCCTCGACGGCAGCCGCGACGCTCCGCCCGACGAAAAGAAAACTTGATGTCCATCGGAATAGCGCAAGCCGGGCGTGTTCGGTGTCGGCAAGGTCCACGCTGCGGGGCTCAGGCGATGATGGCCGCCCGATGCGGCCGGCGCCGGATTCGGCACTTATCTGGCGGTCGCCGGGCGATCCTCCGATGACCCAGACATGGCTCCCACAAATCAACCGTTCCCCGCAGGAAAGTTAGGACTTCGGCATGATCAACGCAAACCTCATCATCAACGGACGTGAGGAAACATCCGACCGGACGATCGACGTCGTCAGCCCGGCTGATATCCGGGTACTGCTCGGTTCGGTCCCAGACGCCGCACCCGGGCAGGTCGACGAAGCGGTCGCAGCGGCCGCAGTGGCGTTCCCAGAATGGTCATCGCGGCCCCTGGAAGAACGCCAGGGAGCACTACTTGCCGCCGCAGGCACGATCCACGACATGATCGAGGAATATGCGCCGATCCTGAGCCGGGAGAACGGAAAGATCCTCGAAGAGTCGCACGTCGACCTCGAATTCGCGTCGGGCATTTGCGGCTACACCGCAGGCATTTCGGCTGAAATCCTTGCAGACCAACAGATTCGCGACACCGGGGGCACGACCCTCATCCGCCGCCGCCCAATCGGGCCGGTGGCCGCCATCACGCCGTGGAACTTCCCGGTGGTCCTGGCATTCATGAAGCTGGCGCCCGCGCTCGTCGCCGGCAACACAGTCGTCTTGAAGCCGGCGGCAAACTCCCCGTTGGTTCTCGCCGAGATCATCCGAGCCCTCCAACAGCACTTCCCTCCGGGCGTGCTCAACATGGTCACCGGAGGCGACGCGGTCGGAGAAGCACTCGTCGCTCACCCGAGAATTCGCAAGATTGGTTTCACCGGCGGCATCGATACCGGGCGCAAAGTTATGGCCGCGGCCGCGCGCGACATCAAGCGGGTGACGCTCGAGCTGGGCGGAAACGACCCCGCGATCCTCCTCGACGACGTCGACCTCTCGCCCGAGACTATGCGGCAGATCGTAAAAGGCGCGTTCGCGACCACCGGCCAGGTGTGCTTCGGTCTCAAACGTATCTACGTGCCGACCCGCATCCACGACCGCTTCGTGGAAGCGTTCTCAGCCGCCGTGGATGAAATCGTCGTCGGGCCCGGCGACGACCCCCGAGTCACCATGGGGCCGCTGAACAACGCTCAGCAGAAGAACCTCGTCGAGAAGATCGTGGACGACGCGCGCTCGAGCGGCGCGACCGTCACCACCCTCGGGCAGCGGCTCGATTCGGCGGCCTGGGACCACGGCCACTTCATGATGCCCAGCGTGGTCACTGCGGCTGATCCCCGCCTCGCAATCGTCGAAGAGGAACAGTTCGGCCCGGTAGTGCCCGTGCTGAAATACGACGAACTCGACGACGTGATCCGGCTCGTGAATCAATCGCAATACGGGCTTGCCGCCTCGATCTGGACGTCAGATGAAGAGCGGGCGTTCCTGCTCGGCCGTCGGTTCGACACCGGCTCCGTCTTCATCAACAGCCACACCTTCACCTCCCTCGACCCCCGCGCACCCTTCGGCGGGGCGAAAGCGAGCGGCTTGGGACGCGAATTCTCTCCAGCCAGCCTGGATTCCTACACCGAACTACAAACAATCAGCCGTCGCATCGGGCCGCCAGGCCCTCCGCTGTCCTGAGTCCGGCGGGGAGCCTGACCAACACATATTCGTCACGGTCGTAGATCAGCGACGACGACGCGGCGGTATCGATGCATACAGGTAACTTCGCCGACGGTGTGAAGGCGTGGCGGCGCGTGCTTCGGCAGGGCTGCCCCCATTAATGATCCATTCCCGCCCAACGTTCGCGGCGATTCGACCCTCCTAACGTAGGGACCGGCCAATAGACGTGCGTGTGCTGCCACGCCTCGACGAGGAGCACACCGGTAGCGCTCTCACCGACAGTGCGCGCGTTATAAGGGCCGCCGCCGCTGTCAAGCCTCGCCAACCACGGCGACGACCGCGCGATACCTCCGGCTTCGTCTGCAAGTTCGCTGGCTGTCGATGACGTGTGCCGTGCGGCTGGTTCTGGGAGCGCCGTGGGGCTTGCTGTGGGAGCCGTTTTGGTCGTTGCCCATTTGGAGATGTCGTCTTGACGGCCCGGTGAGACGTAACTTACATTCTCTATAGCGGAGGACACATCTGTTCAGCAGAATATCGAGTCAGTGTTGATGGTCTGGTCGAGGAGTTCGATTTGATGAACGCGGTCGCGGTCGATCGGGATACCCGTGAGGCCGTCGAGGAGTTCATGTTCCGGGAGGCGGAGCTACTCGATGGGAGGCAGTTCCGGGAATGGTTGGGTCTGCTCGACCCCGACATCCGGTATGTGGTTCCGGTGCGCACCACCCGTGAGGATTCCGCGGGTTGGGTGGGCGCGATCGCGCACTGGAACGACGACTACACGGGTTTGGAGATGCGGGTTCTTCGCGGCGAGACGGACTTCTCGTGGGCCGAGTCACCTCGGTCGCGGACCCGGCACTTCGTGTCCAACATCCGCACGACTGCCGGACCAGGGACTGATGAGTTGACCGTGCGCTCGAATCTCTTGTTCTTCCGCAGCCGCGGAGATAGCGGCCGCTGGGAGTTGCTGTCGGCCGAACGGGTCGACGTGTTGCGCCGGACCGACGATTCGCTGCGGCTGACTCGGCGCGAGGTGTTGCTCGACCACTCGACGTTGCCTATCGACAACCTGTCGGTAGTCCTGTAGGGCCAGCTCCGTTCACCACCTCCGCGTGGATATCGCCGATTCCAGAAAGGGCCCAACCATATGACCACCGAAACAACCGGAACAGCTGACGC